>NZ_JBEXXN010000060.1:0-48018 GCF_040630445.1 Streptomyces sp. NPDC005805 | reverse complement strand
GCCGCACGGCCCCATCGAGACCGAAGCAGCCCGACGCCTCACCGAAGACCTCAACCACGAGTGATCAACGGCTTACCCAACACTTTCTCAGGCCGCGCGGCGGGCCGCGTACTCTCCGATCTCGCGCATCGGCGGCCGCTCCTCCGTGTCCACCGCGTACGTCCGCGGCACGAACCCGTCCTCCGCACGCTCGAACTGGGTGATCGAGGGGCGCACCAAGTGGCCCCGGGCCAGGCGCAGTTGGGCGGTCCGGTAGATCGTCGCCGCCATCCGGCCCAGCGCCCGGCCGTCCTGGTGGCGGTGCTTGCGGGTGCCGACGTCCACCTGGGCCAGGGCGTCCAGGCCGACCGTGCCGAGCGCGTCCACCAGCAGCCCCAGCTCCACCCCGTAGCCCACCGGGAACGGCAGCTGCTCCAGCAGCGAGCGGCGGGCCGCGTACTCACCGCCGAGGGGCTGGACGAAGCCGGCCAGCTGCGGCCAGTGCAGATTGAGCAGCGGCCGGGCCACCAGCTCGGTCACCCGCCCGCCCTGGCCCGGCTCGGCGCCGAGCGGCCGGTCGTGCATCGCCTTGACGAAGTGCACGTCCGGCTCGGTGAGCAGGGGGCCGACGGTCCCGGTGACGAAGTCCGCGGAGAAGTCGCGCAGATCGGCGTCGACGAAGCAGACCACGTCCCCGCCGGTGACCAGCAGGGACCGCCACAGCACCTCGCCCTTGCCGGGCACGGCCGGCAGCCGGGGCAGGATCGCGTCCCGGTGGACCACCCGCGCGCCCGCCGCCGCCGCGACCTCGGCGGTGCGGTCGGCCGAGCCGGAGTCCACGACCACCAGCTCATCCACGAGCGGCACCGCGTCCGTCATCAGCTCCTCGCGGATGACGGTGACGATCTCGCCGACCGTCTCCTCCTCGTTCAGCGCGGGGAGGACGACGCTGACCGTGGTGCCCCGCCGGCCGGACGTGCCCTGCTTGGCGGCGATCAGCCGGTCCAGCGGGCGGTCGGCCACCGTCCAGGACCGCCGGGCCAGCCAGCGCTCCACCTCTTCCAGCACGTGATCTCCATCTCGCGGATCGGACGACCGTCTCGGACCGTCCGGGGGTTCGGTTACAGTCTTGAACAACGCGGATGACCGTCGCATGTCGGGGTCGTTCCGTTCGGACAATCGAATACCGCTCATCCAGAGGGGCAGAGGGAAACGGCCCGTTGAAGCCCCGGCAACCCTCCAGCCGGTCTCGTTCACCACGAAGCGAGGCTCCCGGCTAGGGAAGGTGCCAAATCCGTCTCATGGCGAGATGCGCCATGAGGAAGATGAGGAGAAAGGGCCTCGCCTCCATGGCTGCACAGACCGTCGCGACCTCCACGGACGCCGCTTCCGACGCCACCTCCGCCACCGCTTCCCGGGCCGGCGCCGTCGACCTCGGACCCGCCGCCGGGCTCTCCTGCCGCGAGTGCGGCGAGCGCTTCGACCTCGGCCCGATCTTCGCCTGCGAAGCCTGTTTCGGGCCGCTCGAAGTCGCGTACGACATCCCGAGCGGCGACCCGGAAGCGCTGCGCAAGCAGATCGAGAACGGCCCCGAGAACATCTGGCGCTACGCGCCCCTGCTGCCCGTCCCCGCCGACGTGGCCGGCAAGCCGAACCTGAACCCGGGCTGGACCAAGCTCGTGCGGGCCGACAACCTCGCCCGCGAGCTGGGCGTCGAGCCCGGCAGGCTGCACGTCAAGGACGACTCCGGCAACCCGACGCACTCCTTCAAGGACCGGGTCGTCGCCCAGGCCCTGGAGGCCGCCCGCGCCTTCGGCTACACCACCCTCTCCTGCTCCTCCACCGGCAACCTCGCGGGCGCGGTCGGCGCCGCGGCGGCCCGGGCCGGCTTCCGCTCCTGCGTGTTCATCCCGCACGACCTGGAGCAGGGCAAGGTCGTCATGGCCGCCGTCTACGGCGGTGAACTCGTCGGCATCGAGGGCAACTACGACGACGTCAACCGCTTCTGCTCCGAGCTCATCGGCGACCCGGCCGGCGAGGGCTGGGGCTTCGTCAACGTCAACCTGCGCCCGTACTACGCGGAGGGCTCCAAGACCCTCGCGTACGAGATCTGCGAGCAGCTCGGGTGGGAGATCCCGGACCAGATCGTCATCCCGATCGCGTCCGGCTCCCAGCTCACCAAGATCGACAAGGGGATCCAGGAGCTGATCGGGCTGGGGCTCGTCGAGGACAAGCCGTACAAGGTCTTCGGCGCCCAGGCCGAGGGCTGCTCCCCGGTCTCCGTCGCCTTCAAGGCGGGCCACGACGTGGTCCGGCCGCAGAAGCCGGACACCATCGCCAAGTCCCTGGCGATCGGCAACCCGGCCGACGGACCGTATGTGCTGGACATCTGCCGACGCACCGGCGGCGCGGTCGAGGACGTCACGGACGAGGAGATCGTCGACGCGATCAAGCTGCTCGCCCGCACGGAGGGCGTGTTCACGGAGACCGCGGGCGGGGTGACCCTCGGCGTGGCCAAGAAGCTGATCGAGGCCGGTCTCATCGACCCGTCCCTGACGACGGTCGTCGTCAACACGGGTGACGGCCTCAAGACCCTCGACGCGGTCGCCCCCACGACGGGTATGACCGCTGTCATCCGACCCAACCTGGACTCTTTCCGAGAGGCTGGCCTCGCATGAGCGTCAACGTCCGCATCCCCACCATCCTGCGCACCTACACGGGCGGGCAGGCCGAGGTCCCGGCCGAGGGCGCGACCCTCGCCGAGGTCATCGCCGACCTGGAGAAGAACCACACGGGTATCGCCGCGCGCGTCCTGGACGACCAGGGCAAGCTGCGCCGCTTCGTGAACGTGTACGTGAACGACGACGACGTGCGCTTCGAGCAGGGCCTGGAGACGGCGACGCCGGACGGCGCGGGCGTCTCCATCATCCCGGCGGTGGCCGGCGGCTGAGCCGACGGGGCCGGCACGGGGCCGTCCGGCCTCGGGGCCGGCCCGGGCGTTTCGTGCGCAACGCCCGTGAGTTACCCGGAGTTACCTGGATCGCCCTTTCCGCGAGCTAAGCGGAGGGGGCGATTCTGCATGGTTAGGCGCGGTAGAGTCTGGGAAACCCCGGCCGCGCAGCGGGAGAGCATTTGAGCCGCACCGCAAGAAAGCGGCCAAACTCTGCGATCGAATTGCCTCAATAGTGCCGCTTTGTCGGGCCCGACTTGCCCCGGAATTCAGCGGATTGGTACGGATCGAACGATCGGTCCTGCCTGGATTTCTCGTCCGATTGACCTGTTGCAGAGGGCAGTTGTGCAGATACATTCAGCCGCGGTCGACGCGTTCCGGCGCACACCCCTCCTGTCGGGGTGAGGTCTGACCCGGGTCCGCGAAGTGCGGTCCTGCGCAAGGGCCAGTAATAGGGGAGTTAGGCATGGCTCAGGGCACCGTCAAGTGGTTCAACGCGGAGAAGGGGTACGGCTTCATCGCGGTCGACGGTGGTGCGGATGTTTTCGTCCACTACAGCGCGATTCAGATGGACGGATACCGCACCCTTGAAGAGGGTCAGCGGGTCGAGTTCGAGATCTCGCAGGGCCAGAAGGGTCCGCAGGCGGACATGGTCAAGCTCGCCGTCTGATCCGACTGATCCAGGCGCGTTCGGCCACCGACGCACTCACGCCGAGGGGCCCGCATCCCGACCACCGGGATGCGGGCCCCTCGCGCATGCCCGCGCCCACCCGCCGCCCTCCATGGTCTTCGAAGGCGCTTGCACTCACCGGGGTCGAGTGCTAATCATTGGCGTTAGCACTCTCCGAGTGAGAGTGACAGAACTTGGATCGGGTCGGTGTGGCCCGCGGGCCGTGCGGGGCAAGGAACCGCAGGGCGCGCAGGCCGGCCGTCGCGGGCGCCGGACGCGATCCGATGCAATCCTCCCCCGTTGCCTTCGGCGCGGGGGGACCCACAGGTCCGGGAGGACACTTCACATGGCCAAGATCATCGCGTTCGACGAGGAGGCACGGCGCGGTCTCGAGCGCGGGATGAACCAGCTCGCCGACGCCGTCAAGGTCACCCTTGGTCCCAAGGGTCGCAACGTCGTCCTTGAGAAGAAGTGGGGCGCCCCCACGATCACCAACGATGGTGTCTCCATCGCCAAGGAGATCGAGCTCGAGGACCCGTACGAGAAGATCGGCGCCGAGCTGGTCAAGGAAGTCGCCAAGAAGACGGACGACGTCGCCGGTGACGGTACGACCACCGCGACCGTCCTCGCCCAGGCGCTCGTCCGCGAGGGTCTGCGCAACGTCGCCGCCGGCGCCAACCCGATGGCCCTGAAGCGCGGCATCGAGAAGGCCGTCGAGGCCGTCTCCGGTGCGCTGCTGGAGCAGGCGAAGGATGTCGAGACCAAGGAGCAGATCGCTTCCACGGCCTCCATCTCCGCCGCCGACACCCAGATCGGCGAGCTGATCGCCGAGGCCATGGACAAGGTCGGCAAGGAAGGCGTCATCACCGTCGAGGAGTCCCAGACCTTCGGTCTGGAGCTGGAGCTCACCGAGGGTATGCGCTTCGACAAGGGCTACATCTCGGCGTACTTCGCCACCGACATGGAGCGTATGGAGGCGTCCCTCGACGACCCGTACATCCTGATCGTCAACTCCAAGGTCAGCAACGTGAAGGACCTCCTTCCGCTGCTGGAGAAGGTCATGCAGTCCGGCAAGCCGCTGCTGATCATCGCCGAGGACGTCGAGGGCGAGGCCCTGTCGACCCTGGTCGTCAACAAGATCCGCGGCACCTTCAAGTCCGTCGCCGTCAAGGCCCCGGGCTTCGGCGACCGCCGCAAGGCCATGCTGAACGACATCGCCATCCTCACCGGCGGTACGGTCATCTCCGAGGAGGTCGGCCTCAAGCTGGAGAACGCCGGCCTGGACCTGCTGGGCCGCGCCCGCAAGGTCGTCATCACCAAGGACGAGACCACCATCGTCGACGGTGCCGGTGACAGCGACCAGGTCGCCGGTCGGGTCAACCAGATCCGCGCCGAGATCGAGAACAGCGACTCGGACTACGACCGCGAGAAGCTCCAGGAGCGCCTCGCGAAGCTGGCCGGCGGCGTGGCCGTCATCAAGGCCGGCGCCGCGACCGAGGTCGAGCTCAAGGAGCGCAAGCACCGCATCGAGGACGCCGTGCGCAACGCCAAGGCGGCCGTCGAGGAGGGCATCGTCGCCGGTGGTGGCGTGGCCCTGCTCCAGGCCTCCGCGGTCTTCGAGAAGCTGGAGCTGGACGGCGACGAGGCGACCGGCGCCAACGCCGTGAAGCTCGCGCTGGAGGCCCCGCTGAAGCAGATCGCCGTCAACGGTGGTCTCGAGGGCGGCGTCGTCGTGGAGAAGGTGCGCAACCTGGCCGTCGGCCACGGTCTGAACGCCGCGACCGGCGAGTACGTCGACATGATCGCCGAGGGCATCATCGACCCGGCGAAGGTGACGCGTTCCGCCCTGCAGAACGCGGCCTCCATCGCCGCGCTGTTCCTCACCACCGAGGCCGTCATCGCCGACAAGCCGGAGAAGGCCGCGGCCCCGGCCGGCGGCGGCATGCCGGGCGGTGACATGGACTTCTGATCCGGCTTCCGGATCGGACCCGTCCGCACGGACCGAGGGCGGCACCCCACAGGGGGTGCCGCCCTCGGGCGTTCCCGCGGCCCGGGTGCGGCGGGCTCTGTGCGCGTGCGTTCCCGATTCCGTTTCCGCAGGGGGCGTGCGGGCGGCCGGTCAGCCCGAGTAGTCCTTGAGCTTCTCGGTGTCGAGGGTGATGCCGACGGGGTCGGGGAGTTCGGCGGGTTTGCCATAGGGGTGGATGCGCACGAGTCGGTAGGTGCCGTCCTCGGGTTCGCTGTGGACGACGACGGTGCCCTTGTCCCGGTCGATCAGGAGGTAGACGGGGATGCCGGCCCCGGCGTAGCCGTCGCGCTTCTCGGTGCGGTCGCGGCGGTCGGTGTCGTAGTCGTGCGAGGTGACTTCCACGGTCATCAGCACGCCCTCCGGGCTGGACCACTCGCCGTGCCCGGCGAAGTGCCCCGTCTGGGCCAGAGCACCGTCCGGTCGGGCTCGGCCCTTGCGGTAGGCGCCGACGACCAGACCGCGCTCGGGATAGAGCGCGAGGTCGGGGCGGTGCTGCATGCACTGCCTCAGCAGCCACATGAGGATTTCTCCGTGGTCGCCGTCGGGCACCGGCTTGACCTCCAGTTTTCCGTTGATGAACTCGAGCCGCACCGTCTCCGGGGCATGGCGTTCGATCTCTTCGAAGTCCTCTGTGGACATCTGGGGCTTGTCGGCGGAAATCGGGGTCATGGCTTCGCCTCCTCGCCTCCATCGTGCCCTGCGCAAGGGGTGTTGGAGCTGAACGGTCACACGGGTGTCCTCTCCGGTGGGCGGCCGGCCGCCGCGCGGGCCTCGGCGGCGAGGGCGTGGACGCGGGCGGGCGGAAGGGCGGGCGGTGGGTCCATGCGCGGTACGCCACGGCAGCGGTCGCACAGTCCCCGCCGCAACGTCACCCCCGCGCCCGGCGGGCGGCCGCACTCGGAGCACTCCAGGATGCGGGGCCGGTCCGGCCGGGGCGGGGGTGGCGGGGGTGCGGGCGGGAGTTTGTCGCGCAGGCGGCGGCGGACGAGCGCGGCCGGGTGGTGGACGGGTACGGGCAGCCCGACCGTCAGCGCGTGCAGCACCTGACGCTCGGTCGCGTCCCGCGAGAACCACTCCTCCACCAGCGGCGCGAGGAGGGTGCAGTCCAGGTGCGAGAGGGACAGCACCGGGTTCTCCCGCCCGAGCGCGGCGAGCAGGATGTACGCCCGGGAGCGGGTGGGCCGGGGCGGACGCGACTCGGCCGTCCCGGCCGGAAGCTCGCCCTTGGCGTACGCGTCCCACCAGGCGTCGTTTCGTGGTGTGCGTGACCACCATGTGCGGGTCACCCACAGGGTGGAACCCGACTCCGACGTCACCGCTTCCAGCCCGCGTCGCAGATGCCCTGCCGCGACCAGGGCCCGCAGCGCGCTGCCGACCGCCGTCTGCCCGTACACGGTGTACTTGGCCAGCGTCTTCAGGGAGATGTCATCGTTGTCGCGCCGCCGGTCGATGAAGGAGGCGATGGCCGCGTCCCGTGGCCGGAGGTGACCGAAGTCGTCACCTGTGGGCGGGAGTTGTCCGGGGACGGAGCGCTTGCCGTAGCCGGGATTGGCTACGGGGTACGGGGCGTCACTATACTCGGCGTCAGCCATGGATCGACTCTCTCTCGATCTTGTTGGTCAGACCCCCGTTCGGTGTTGGTGCACCAGCGGGGGTCGTTCGTTTATCGGATTCGGTTGTCAGGACGGAACGGTAGAGCGCGGTGACGCTGTGTGGCAAATCCGTCGCCGCACGTCAGCGTGCATGTCAACGAGCAGGGTGGGTGGGCGGGTTGGGGCCCTCCACCCGTTCCTCAGTAAAGGCGCTCGGGTCCCGGATCCCGGGTCTCGGTCGTGCTCGGGTGGACGCGGGCCCTGCTCCGGTCAGGAGCTGCGCCAGAGCTGGGCCGGGTCCGAGGGCTTGCACGGCTGGGTCTGGAAGCCGAACTGGCCGGCGATCTGGAGGCAGCGCCCCTCGGCCACGTTCACCAGGGTGTGGCCGCCGGAGGTCTTCGCGCCGATGCGCCAGGTCTGGTACTCGGAGCCGCTGCACGCGTCGACGGCGAGTCCGGCCGGTCCGTTGGACTTCAGGCACTTGCCGGTGTTCTTGCTGACGATCCGGTAGCCGCCGGAGGTCGCGCGGTAGATCCAGCGGTAGTTCATGGTGGTGCCGTTGCTCGACGGCTCCCCGCACACGGAGTTGGTGACGGTGGACGAGCCGCTGAACGGGTTGACGGACTCGGCCAGACAGCGGCCGAGGGAGGCGTTCTTGAGGTAGGGGCTGCCGGAGGGGGCGCCGGGGGCGGGGGTGCTTCCGCCGCCACCGCCGTCACCGCCGCCTCCCGAGCCGCTGCCGCCGCCGCTCGCGCTGCCGCCGGAGTCGCCCGAGCCGCCGCTTCCGGAGCCGGCGCCGCTGTTCGTGGAGCCGCCGGGCTTGGTGCCGGAGCCGGTGGAGCCGCCGCCGTCACCGCCGCTGCCGTCACTGCCCGCGCCGCCGGCGGCGGCCCCGCCACCGGGGCCGGGGGCGCCCGGCTCCTTGGGGTTGCCCGGGTCTTTCGGGTTCTTGGGGTCCTTCGGGTCCTTGCCGTCGGGGCGCTCGTCGCCCGCCGGGGAGGGGCCCTTGGAGGCGTCGGCCCCGGGTGACGGGGACGCGGGCGGTGCGGACTGGTCGCCGCCGGTGGACGGCGGGGCGGAGACGGAGGGCGCGGCCTCCGGAGTGGAACCGTCGTGCGGGGCGAGCGCGATGGTGAGCGTCGTCCCCGTACCCACGATCACCGGCACGACGAGGAGCAGCGGGCGGCGCAGCCGTCCGCCGCGCTTCCGGGGCTCGGGCGGGTGGGGCCCGGACACGACGGGTTCGGGGGTGTTGGGTGTGGCGGGAGCGGGAGCGGGAGCGGGAGCGGGGGCAGGGGCGGCGGGGGCCGGTGTGCCGGGGGTTCCCGGGGGTGTGGTGGCGGCGGCCGGTTCGGGGTCCGGGTCGGGGTCGGGGACCGGGTCCGGGTCCGGGCCGGGGTCGGTCGCCGCGAACGCCGCCCGCTCGGCTATCCGTTCCGCGACCGCGCCCGGCCAGGGCGAGGACGCGGCGGCGGCCGGGAGGGGGAGCGTGTGGTCGCCGGCCAGGGCGTACAGCTCCTCCGCCGTCGGGCGCTCCTCCGGGTCCTTGGCGAGGCAGGACGTGATCACCTCGGCCAGGGCCGGGTGGGTGGTGGCCAGGTCGCCGAGGTCGGGGTCGGAGTGGACGATCCGGTAGAGCAGTTCGAGGCCGGACCCGTCCCCGAAGGGCGGGCGCCCGTTCGCCGCGAACAGCAGCAGGCTGCCGAGGGCGAACACATCCGCCGCGCCGGTCAGCGTCCGGCCGGCGACGGCCTGTTCGGGGGCCATGTACGCCGGGGTGCCGATGACCATGCCGGTGCGCGTCAGCCGGCTCTGGTCGGCGGCCCGGGCCACGCCGAAGTCGATCAGGGTCACGCCCTCGCCGGTGAGCATGACGTTGGAGGGCTTGAGGTCGCGGTGGACCATGTCCAGGTCGTGGACCGCGCGCAGCCCGTCCGCCGCGTCCCGCAGCAGCCGCCACAGGCCCGGTCCCGGCAGGGCGCCGCCGTGCAGCCGGACCGCCTCGCTGAGGGTGATGCCGGGGATGTACTCGGTGGCGAACCACGGAGGGCGTCCGGCCCGGTCGCTCGCCAGCAGCCGGGCGCTGACGCCGTCGGGCAGCCGGGCCAGGTTGTCCAGCTCATGGCCGAAGTGCCGCAGGAAGTCCTCGTCCTCGGCGAGCGCGGGGAGCACCTGCTTGACGGCGGCGTACCGCCCCTCCGAGGCGCCGAGGTACACCCGGCCCATCCCGCCGGAACCGAGCACCCCGAGTAGCCTGAAGGGTCCGATCCTGCTGGGATCCCCCGCTTCCGGAGCCTTGGCTCCGCTCCCCCGCAAACCAGAATTTTTTTCCAGTCCCCCGTCCATGGCCGTCAGGCTAGCGGACATCATCCGGCTTGGCATCCATCGCCCGCCGGTCGCCGACCTTCGCCAACTGGGCTTTGTACGGGCCTCTTTCGGCTCGGGGTGGCCGGATCGCGACGGTGGTCCCGGTAATCGGTCTCCTCGGCACGAGGCGAGGCGGTTCAATGCTCTGGGATGATCGGCGCCGCCCGCGCGGTGGCGGGCACGGCCGTGAAAGGGAGCGCAGCGCAGTGACAGTCGGGGGACACCATCCGTACGGGCCGGACGGCGGCGGGCCGGGGCCCAACAACCCCTACGGGGGGGGAATCCCTATGGGGGCGGGAATCCCTATGGGGGCGGCCCCTATGGGCCGCCCCCACCTGTGCCGCCTCCCTATGGGCCCGGGCCCTATGGGCCGCCGCCACACGTTCCACCCCCACATGGCCCCGGGCCACATGTGCCCCCGCCATACGTGCCCCCGCCCGGGTCGACGTCGCTGTGGGCCCGGTTCCGTGAGGACGAGTGGCCGACGCTGCGGGAGCTGCTGTCGGGAACCCGGGTCAGCGGCTGCTATCTGCTGCCGCTGCTCATCTGCTGCGTACCGGGTCTGCTGCTGCTGTTCGCGTACCCGGTGGCGCGGTCGGCGCGCACGCAGTCGCGGCGGAAGTTCCCCTCCGAACTGCACCGCCGCATCCACGATCCACAGGTGTGGAAGGTGCAGCGGACCAGGGCGTGGATCGCGCTGGCCGCCTCCCTGCTGATCCTGACCGCCTACGGCACGGACCAGGACTGGGCCGAGGTCCAGGACCAGTACCTGCTGCGCCTGGCGATCACGCCCTGGCTGCTGCTGCTCACCGCGCCCCTGGTCATCGTCCTCCTCTTCCGCCTCGCCCCGTCGGCCGCCCGCCCCGGGATGCGGTCCCGGCTGCGGCGGCCCGTACGGATGGTGCTCTGGTACTTCGGGGCCTTCACCCTGGTGCCGGTGATGTTCGCGCTGGTCATGGCGGTCGGTGACTACTTCCAGGGGAAGCCCTGGTCGCCGTTCCTGTCCCTGGCGCTGCTCTACCCGGTGCTGTGGATGCTCTGCTTCGTCGGCTTCGGCTCCCCGACGATGGTCCGCACCGCCTTCGGCACCTCCGAGGTCCACGCGGCACTGCCCGCGCTGCTGACCGGCGTCCTGGTGTGGGAGCTCGCCGTGATCAACCTCGTCACGGCGGGCATGCCCCCGGGCCCGCCCCTGATCCAGATCCTCGCGGTCTTCTGCGGCCCGCTGTCCGTCACCGCGGTCGCCTACTGGGAGATCGACCGCCTCCGCGTCCGGCACGGGGTGCGGCTGCGGGGGTGAGGAGACCTCCGGGGGCAGGCCAGGGCCGAGGGACGCCGGGGGCGGGGGCGCCTCCTCACCCAGGGCCCGGCCTCACGAGGCGTACCGGCCGGGAGCGTGCAGTGCGACCAGGACGCGGGCGCCTCCGGGCACGTCGGAGGTCCAGGCGTTGAAGGAGACCACCTGCTCGATCACGACGTGCGGGGCCGGGGCGGCCGCACCAGGTGTCGAACTCCGGGGGATCCGCCCTGGGGAGTGCCGGCCCACACGGAGGCCCAGTCGACCGCCTGGAGCGCGGCCAGGTCGGCCCACCGTAGCCGCCCGGGAGCGCGCTCTCGCACGTCAGCTCTGTCCGGTGTCACAGGCCGGTGCGGCACGGTGTGCGGGGGCCGCTGACACCACCTGCAGACGGACCGAATCCCCCGCCCCCGGCGGCGTGTTCGCGGCGCGGAGCCACAGCAGGGCCGCCGTCAGGAGGGCCCCGCCGGCCAGGAGCCAGGGGAGGGGGCCCGTGGGGAGGGTGCCTGCGGCCAGGCCCGCGAGGGCGCCGGTGAGTTGGAGGGCGAGGGACTGGACGGACAGGGCCGTCGCCCGTACCGAGCCGTCCACACGCCGGTGGAGGAGCTCGTTGGCGTTCGGGCTCGCCGAGCCGAGGCCGAGATAGACCAGGGCGTAGCCCGTCGCCGCGCCGGTCAGGGCGAACGGGTGCGTGGCGACGGGCGCGTGGGCCGTCACGCCCAGGAGCAGCAGCCCGGACGCGCTCACGGCGAGGCTCAGCAGCACCGCCCGTTCGCCGCTGCCGCCCGCCCAGCGGGCCGTGCGCGGTGCGAGGTGGCTGCCGAGGCCCGTGCAGGCGAAGCCCGTGCAGGCCATCACCGCGAACAGCACCGCGCCCGACTCCGCCCCGCCGGTCAGGCCCGCCGCGCGGGCCGGGGCGAGGAGTTCGAGCGGGGCGAGGGCCGCGCCGGTCGCGCCCGCCGTCAGCAGCAGCCTGCGGACGAGGGCGTCCCCCGTCCCGAGCCGCAGCCCCGCGAGGACGGTGGACGGGACGCCGCGCAGCACGGACCGCGCGGTCGCGGGCGGGCGCGGCGGCTCGGGCAGGGCGGTGAGGACGTACGCGATGTAGCCGACGCACACCAGGGCGCCCAGCAGCGCCGGGACCGACAGCGGCAGGACGAGACCGGAGGTCGCCGCCCGCACCCCGGGGCCCGGGAGCAGCCCGGCCAGCAGCGGCAGCGCACCGCCCGCGAGGGTCCCGGCGGCGAGGGCGGCCGCGGCGGCCGCGCCGCCGCGCGCCAGCCCGGTGCGCAGCTCGGCCCCGGGCCCGGCGGACGCCTGCACGGTGTCCACGTACCACGCCTCCGCCGGGCCGCTGGAGAGCGCGCGGCCCGAGCCGAGCAGGAGCATCGCGCCGGCGAGCACCCACAGGGAGCCGCCGAGCGCGAGCAGCAGCAGCGCGCCGAGGTTGAGCAGCCCGGACACCGCGAGCACGGGCCGGCGGCCGAGGACGTCGGAGAGGCCGCCGGTGGGCAGCTCCAGCGCGGACACCGTCAGCGAGTGGACGGCGAACAGCCCGGCGACGGCGGCGAGTCCCATGCCGCGCTCGGTGAGCAGCAGGACCTGGGACGGGATGTAGAGGCCGACGGGCAGCCAGAAGAAGAAGGTGACGGCGGCGAAGCGGCGGCGGGCGGTGGTGGGGTTCATTCGTCCGTCTCCGCGGAGGCAGTGGATCCGGGTCCGGATTCGGATTCGGGCTCGGGCTCGGGCTCGGGCTCGGGGGAGGGGGAGCGGGAGCGGGAGGGGAGGACGGGGACGCCGGCCGTGACGAGGACGACCTGTTCCGCGCCGGGGGCGCCCTCGTCCCGCGCGGCCAGTGCCAGCGCGGTGCGCGTGAACGTCTCCGACAGTTCGGTGAGCGACTCGGGCGTGAGACGCAGCACCAGGTCCGTGATCCCCGCCGCCTCCACCCACGCGGGCCCGGCCCGGCCCGTCGCCACGTCCTCGGCGTGGGCCGCCAGCGACCGTTCCAGGTGGGTGAGTTGGGCCCCGCGTGCCGCGTCCACGAAGGCGCGGGCCTCGGCGGAGCCGGTCATCGCCGCGTTGGACCAGCTCGTCAGCTCGTGTGCGGCCTGCCAGCGGCGCTCGCGCCCGTCCCGGTGCTCGGCCTCCGTGATGAAGCCGTGGCGGGCCAGCACCCGCAGGTGGTAGCTGGCCGACGCGGACGACTCGCCCGTGCGCACGGCCAGTTCGCTCGCGGTCGCCGGTCCGTGCTGCCGCAGCAGCCCGAGCAGCCGGATGCGCAGTGGATGCGTGAGCGCCTTGAGCGCGGCGGTGTCCCGGGTGGGGTCGAGGACGCGACGGCGGGGTTCGGTGGGCATGGGGTGAGCGTAGAGCGGATGACGGGTTCTGCAAAAGAAGTTTTGCAGAATTTGTTTTGTGGTTTCGGGTGGGCGGGGAGGGTGACGGGAGGTGAGAAGACTCATCCGGCTCTCATCCGGGCCTTAACCGTTCATCACACCCCGCTCCTACCTTCGCGCCATGTTCTTCACCTACCTCCGGCGCGAGCTGCGCCGTCGAAGGAAGGCGGCGCTCGTCGTCGCCTCGGGGCTGTCGGTCGGGATCGCGCTGGTCATCGTCGTCAACTCGGTCTCCACCGGCATGAACCGGGCCCAGGAGCGGGTGCTGGAGTCGCTGTACGGGCTCGGCACCGATATGACCGTCACCAAGGCCGCCGAGCCGCCCGGCGAGGGCGGGGCCGTGCGGGCGCCGCGCTTCGAGTTCGACGCGGGGGAGGAGGGTGAGGAAGGCGCGCAGCAGAGCCAGGACATCGTCATGGTGCAGGGCTTCCAGTCGCTCGCCTCGTCCACCGTCTCCCAGGTCGCCCGGCAGGACGGGGTCGCGGACGCGGTCGGCGGGCTCAGCATCCGGGTCATGAAGGTGGACGGCGAGTTCACGCGCGGCGCGGTGGAGACCGTGCCACGGGACGGGCAGGGTGAGCAGGACGGGCCGGGCGCCGGCGGCGGGCCTGCCGGCGGGACCGTGCGCGGCGGGGGCGCGGCCTTCGACGTGGACGCGTACACCGCCTACGGCACCGACGTCACCCGTCAGGACCTCGGCCCGCTCACCACCTCGAAGATCACCTCCGGCCGGACCTTCCGCGCGGACGAGAAGGACGCGCGGGTCGTCGTCCTCGACAGCGCGTGGGCGAAGGAGAAGGGCATCGAGGTGGGCGGCGAACTCACCGTGTCCGGTGAGAAGTTCGAGGTCATCGGCATCGCGACCGCCGACAGCGGGGACGCCGCCGCCCAGGTCTACCTCCCCCTGAAGCAGGCGCAGACCCTGGCCGACGCCAAGGACAAGGTGACCACCGTCTACGTCCGCGCCGAGGACTCGCAACGCATCGAGGGCGTCAAGGAGGCCGTGCAGAAGAACGTCCCCGGGACGACGGTGACCACCTCCGCCGACCTCGCGGACACGGTATCGGGCTCCCTGTCCACGGCCGCCGGTCTCGCCTCGGGCGTCGGGAAGTGGCTGTCGTACCTGGTCCTCGGAGCGGCGTTCCTGGTCGCCGGACTGCTCACCTCCTCGGCGGTGAGCCGACGCGTCCGCGAGTTCGGCACGCTCAAGGCACTCGGTTGGCGCAGCGGGCGGGTGACCCGGCAGGTCGCCGGAGAAGCGCTGGTCAACGGCCTGATCGGCGGGGCGCTCGGAATCGCCGTCGGGCTCGCGGGCGCATGGCTGATCACCGCGTTCGGGCCGACGCTCACCGCCGAACTCGGCGGCGGGGCGGGGGCCTTCGGGCGCGGCGGCGGGGTGCGTATGACCGGGCCCGGTGGTGACGGCCCCGGGGGTGCGTCGCGGGCCCTGGACATCGCGCTCACCGCGCCCGTCTCGCTCACCACGGTCGGCCTCGCCGTCGCGCTGGCGGTCACCGGAGGACTCGTCGCGGGCGCGTTCGGCGGGTGGCGGGCCTCTCGGCTGCGGCCGGCGGACGCGTTGCGGCGGCTCGGGTGAGCGGCGCCGGTGGGGCGTTCGGTCGCCGCGTGTGCACGTATTTCCTTTGGCAAGACAGGAGTTGAAGATGTACCAGCTCAGTGGAGTGGTCAAGCGCTACCGGCGCGGCAGGGACACGGTGAACGCGCTGGACGGCGTCGACCTGACCATCCCGGACGGCGGGCGGCTGGTGATCCAGGGGCCCACGGGCGGGGGCAAGTCCACGCTCCTCCAGATGCTCGGCGGCCTGGACCGGCCGAGCGAGGGGAGCGTGCTGCTCGACGAGACCGACCTGGCGACCCTGCCGGAGGCGCGGTTGACGCGGGTGCGCGCGGAGAAGATCGGCTTTGTGTTCCAGGGCTTCAACCTGATCCCGACGCTGACCGCGCAGGAGAACGTCGAGACCGCGCTGGTGCCGCTGCGGCTGGGTGCGCGCGAACGCCGGGAGCGGGCGGGGGAGGCGCTGGCGTCGGTGGGGCTGGGGGAGCGGCTGCGGCATCTGCCGGGGGAGTTGTCCGGCGGGCAGCAGCAGCGGGTGGCGATCGCGCGGGCGCTGGTGAAGCGGCCCGGGGTGCTGCTGGCGGACGAGCCCACGGGGAACCTCGACGAGTCGATGCGGGACGAGGTGATGGACGTGCTGGAGGGGCTCTGGGAGGAGCACGCGTTCACCTTTGTGATGGTGACGCATGATTCGGCGCTGGCGAGGAGGGCGTCGAGGGTGGCGACGATTCGGAAGGGGCGGGTGGTGGTGCGGGACCGGGTGTCGTGACGGGGCGTGCGTCTTCAGCCCGTCCGGCGTTTGAGGACGCGGCCGTAGGCCGTGCGGCGACCACCGGGGCGAGCGGGCCCGGGACCTCGGCCCGGCCCGGTCCGGTCCGGTCCGCCGGGGCTCCGCCCCGGACCCCGCGCCTCAAACGCCGGCGAGGCTGGAGTGGTCGGGGTCGAACGCCGGCGAG
Organism: Streptomyces sp. NPDC005805; assembly: GCF_040630445.1. Taxonomy (NCBI): domain Bacteria; kingdom Bacillati; phylum Actinomycetota; class Actinomycetes; order Kitasatosporales; family Streptomycetaceae; genus Streptomyces; species Streptomyces sp. NPDC005805. The sequence continues at coordinate 32,203 of NZ_JBEXXN010000060.1, read as the reverse complement.
GCTGGAGTGGTCGGGGTCGAACGCCGGCGAGGCTGGACTGGTCGGGGTCAAACCCCGCCGGGACTGGAGTGGTCGGGGTCAAACTCCACCGGGCCCGAGGCCGCCGGGCCTCACGCCCCCGCGGACGCCCCCGGCGGCAGCGCCGCCCGCAGATGCCCCCCCGTCCCCGCCAGCAACCCCGCCGCCACCCCCGCGTCCACCCCCGCCAGCAGCACCAGAATCGCGTTCTTCACCTCGCCGTCCGTCGCCTCCAGCGCCGCCTCGATCTCCGCGTCCGGCGCGCCCGTCGCCAGGGCGACGATCCGGCGGGAGCGGGCGCGGAGCTTGTCGTTCGAGGCGCGGACGTCGACCATCAGGTTCCCGTACGTCTTGCCCAGCCGGATCATCGTGATCGTCGAGATCATGTTGAGGACCAGCTTCTGCGCCGTCCCCGCCTTCAACCGCGTGGAGCCGGTGAGGAGTTCGGGGCCGGTCACCACCTCGATCGCGTGCTCGGCCGCCGTGCCCAGCGCGCTGCCCGCGTTGCAGGACAGGCCGATCGTCAGCGCGCCCAGCTCCCGCGCGTGCTCGACCGCGCCGATCGCGTACGGGGTGCGGCCGGACGCGGAGACGCCGACGACCGTGTCGTCCGCCGTGAGCTTCAGGCCGTCCAGGTCGGACGCGGCCAGCTCCTTGCTGTCCTCCGCGCCCTCCACCGCCGTGACCATGGCCGCCGGGCCGCCCGCGATCAGGCCCACCACCACCGACGGGTCCGTGTTGAACGTCGGCGGGCACTCGCTCGCGTCCAGGATGCCGAGCCGGCCCGCCGTGCCCGCGCCCGCGTAGACCAGGCGGCCGCCGCGCGCCATGCGCTCCGCCGTGGCGTCGATCGCCGCCGCGATCACGGGCAGCCGGTCGGCGACGGCCGCCGGGACGCCCGCGTCCTCGCCGTTCATGATCCGGGCGATCTCCGCCGTCGGGAGCCGGTCGATGTCGGCCAGCTCGGGGCGGAACGCCTCGGTGGCGAGCGTGGCGAGCTGGGCGCGGAGTTCACCGTAGGTGGAGGTCATGGAGAGCGGCTCTGCTTTCTCGGGACGTACGGCGTGCGGGTGTGGAGTCGGAAGGGGGGCCGGGGGCGCCGCTCAGCGCGTGGTGCGCGGGCTGTGCCGGTGCGCCAGCGCCTCGTACGACGCGGCCAGCGCGGGTGCCGCCGACTCGTACGTCCGCTGCGCCACGCCGATGAACAGGCAGTCCACGACGAGGAGTTGGCTGGTCCGCGAGGACATCGCGGCCGGCCGCAGCTCGCTCTCGCGGGCCGTGGACGTGGTCAGGACATGGTCGGCGTACTGCGAGACCGGGCCGTCCGGACGACCGGTGATCGCGATGGTCGTCGCCCCGTGGTCGAACGCCACCCGCAGCGGCTCGATGACGTCCCCCGTCGAGCCGGAGTGGGTGATCGCGATGGCCACGTCCCCGGAGCGGAGCTGCACCGCGTTGGTGACGGCGAGGTGCGGATCGGCGTGCGCGTGCGCGATCAGGCCGATGCGCAGCAGCTTCTGCGCCAGGTCCATGCCGACGAGAGAGGAGGCGCCCACGCCGTAGATGTCGATGCGCCGGGCCGTGGACGCGGCCGCGACCGCCGCGCCGAGCTGCACGGTGTCCAGCCCGGCGGCGGTGTCGGCGAGGGTCTGCTGCTCGTCGTAGGCGAGCTTGGCGACGACGTCCCCGATCGGGTCGTCGACGGCGATGTCGGTGGTGAGGGCGGGGGCGCGGCCGGACTCCTGGTGGGCCGCGAGGCCGGCGAGGGCCAGGCGCAGGTCCCGGTAGCCCGGGTAGCCGAGGAGGCGGGCGGTGCGGACGACGGTCGCCTCGCTGGTGCCCGTCAGCTCGGCGAGTCCGGTGACCGTGAGCGCGGCGCAGCCCGCCGGGTCGTCGGCGACGGCTTCGGCGACGCGCTGCATGGAACGGGTCATGGACGGGGAGAGTGTGCGCACCTTCGCCGCCAGGGCCGCGGGCGCGGGCGGTGCCTCACCGTTGAAAATTTCCTTCACTGGATAGGTCACCTATGAAAGGTATTTTCACATTTCGGGTCGCGTCAAGCCCCCCGGGCACCGGGTGACAATGGGTGGATGAACACCCCCGACCCCGACGCGAACGGCCCCGACACGCTGGAGCAGGCTCTGCACGCGGCCCGTGCCCTGGTCCTCGCGGACCTCGCCGCGCGGGACGTGGCCGAGGCGGAGGTCGTCTCCCTGGTCGAGGACGCGGTGACGCACCGCCGCTGGTGGGTCGAGCAGTGGCCCGAGGGTGCGGAGTACGTGGCCGGGCTCGTCGCCCAGGACGTCCAGGACGCCCTGCTGGAACGCTACGGCCGCTGGCCGCTCTGTCCGGTGTGCGACGCGGGCGATCCGCACGCGCTGGCGGTCGACCCCGAGCTGGGGGCCGACCCGCGCTGGGTGTGCGAGAAGGCGGGCGTGGTGGTCGCCCCGGTCGGCGGCCTGCGGTGACGCTCTACATCGACCCGCCCGAGTGGCCGGGCCACGGGCGCCTCTGGTCCCACCTGGTGAGCGACGCCTCCTTCGAGGAGCTGCACACCTTCGCCGCGTCGATCGGCTGCCCCCGGCGCGCCTTCGAACGCGACCACTACGACGTGCCCTCCCACCGCTACGCCGACGCGGTCGCCGCGGGCGCGGTCGAGATCGGCTCCAAGGAACTCGTCCGCCGCATCACGGCCGCCGGCCTCCGCCGCCCCAAGGGCCGCCCCCACGCCTGAGCGGCCCGGGCCCGCGCGACGACGCGGAGCCCGGTGCGGTCAGAAGACGAAGCCGGTGGTGTCCAGCTCGCCGTCGAACGGCTCCGGGAGCGCGAAGGTCTCACCGAACGGCTTGCGCAGCCCGGTCCGGTACCGGCCCTCGTGCGGCTCCGAGAACAGGGTGACGGCCGGCCCGCCGTCGTCGAAGCGGTCGATCAGCAGGTACAGCGGCACACCGCCGTTCGCATACGCGTGCAGCTTCGCCCGCCGGTCGTGCGAGGCGTTGCCCCGTGAGGCGATCTCGACGGCGAGCGCGGCCTCGGCAGCCGACAGCGGAGCCTTCTCCTTCTTCTTCGCGCGCTCCACGAGCACATCGGTGGGCACGACGACGAGATCCGGGATGTACAGGCGCTCGTCGCGGTAGAGGAACAGCCGGAGGGTCTGGAACACGTCCCAGCTGCTGGGCAGTGTTCTGATCAGCGCCCTGTGGACCCGCGCCGCGATGAGGTTGTGTCCGTCGTCCGGCGGCGGTACCAAGGTGATCTGCCCTTCGTCGATCTCGGCGCGCCAGCCCTCCGGCACGTCCAGTTCCTGCCAGGTGCTCAGCAGGTAGTCCCACGACGGCATGTCATCCTCCGCTTCCCACAGCTCGGGCTCGACCAGTAGCGCGGTCATCGCGGAGTCCTCTCTCGGTGGCCCTGACGCTCCGCAACGTAGGGGCCGGGGATCGCTCCGCGAACGCGTTCGCCTCAGCGTCCCACGATCGGGTGATCAAGAACCGGGACACGCACGGAACCGCCCCCCGCCCGCCGGTGGAGGCGGAGGGAGGCGGCGACGAGGGCGAGGGCGGCGATCGTCATGGCGGCGCCCGCCCAGGCCGTGGCGGCGAAGCCGAGGCCCGCGTCGATGACCGTGCCGCCGAGCCAGGGGCCGCCGGTGTTGCCGAGGTTGAACGCGGCGGTGGTCGTCGCGCCCGCCAGGGTGGGGGCCGCGCCGGCGACGTTGAACATGCGGGCGTTGAGGGCCGGGGCGGTGAAGAAGGAGGAGACGCCCAGCAGGAAGGAGAGCGCGACCGCCGCGACGGGGAGGGAGGCGAGGAGGGCCAGGGCCGCGAGCAGGACGGTGGAGGCGGTGACGCCCCACAGCATCACGCCGAAGAGGTGCGCGTCGGCCACCCGGCCGCCGATGGTGGTGCCGACCAGCGCGCCCAGGCCGAAGAGGCCCAGCACCGTGGGGACCCAGCCGTCCGCCAGCCCGGCGACATCGGTGAGCAGCGGGGCCAGGTAGGAGAACGCGCAGAAGACGCCGCCCGCGGCGAGCGCGGTGACGGCGATCGCCAGCCACACCTGCCGGTCCCGGTAGATCGCCAGCTCCCGCGTGAGCCGGGGCCGCTCGGCGGGAAGCGGGATGCGCGGGATCAGGGTGGCGACGCCGACGAGCGCGACGGCCGAGGCCGCGCCCACCGCCCAGAACGCCGAGCGCCAGCCGAGGTGCTCGCCGAGGAACGCGCCCGCCGGGACGCCCAGCACATTGGCGATCGACAGGCCGCCGATCATCACGGCCATCGCGCGGGCCCGCGAGGTCACCGGCACCATCGCCACGGCGACCGCCGCGCCGACCGCCCAGAACCCGGCGCAGGCGAGCGCGCTGATCACCCGGGAGGCGAACAGGACCTCGTAGGTCGGGGCCACCGCGCCCGCGACCTGGCCCAGGCCGAAGACGGTGATGAGGGTGATCAGGGTCGTGCGGCGGGGCAGCCGCAGGGTCGCCACCGCGAGCAGCGGCGCGCCGACGACCATGCCGATCGCGAAGGCGGATATCAGCAGCCCGGCCTGCGGGATGGAGACGCCCAGGTCCGCCGCGATCGGCGGCAGCAGACCGGAGAGCATGAACTCGCTGGTCCCGAGCGCGAAGACGGAGAGCCCGAGGACATAGACGGCGAGGGGCATCCGGCGCGGGGTGGCGGCGGCGGTGCGCGGGGTGGCGGCGGGGGAGGCGGTGGCCGCTCCCGGCCCGGGGGACGCCTTGGTGAGGTCCGGGCCGGGGCCGGGGTGCGTCTTCGTGAGGCGGGGGGCGGTGTCGAGGCGTTCCGAGGACTCGGGCATGACAGGTGCCAACACGGCGTTCGTCCCTGTCATTCCGTGGTCCGGGACCGTCTCACGATGCGGCCGGCAGCTCCAGCTCCACGGTCAGGTTGTGCCGCGCCGGGCCCTCCCACCGCTCCTGCCCGTAGGGCGTACGGAAGAGCCGGGGCAGGGCCAGGAGCTGCCGCAGGACCGCCGCCCGGCCGTCGCGGAACGCCTCCTCGGGGACGAAGGCGTACTCCTCGCGGACGGCCGCCGCGTAGGCCGCGTACGCCCGCGGGGCGGCGGCGAGGACGGCGAGGTCCGCGTCGCAGAGCACCTCGCCGTCGGCGTCGCCCGGGGCCGGGTCGTGGGTGACGGTCAGCCGGACCAGGCGGGCGACCTCGGCGGTGCGGTGCGCGTCGAGGCCCAGCTCGGGCAGGGCGCGCTCGGCGAGGCGGGCCGAGCGTTCCTCGTTCTCGGAGCGGTCGGGCAGATAGACGGCGTCGTGGAACCAGGCCGCGAGGCGGACCACGGCCGGGTCGTGTGCGTGCGCGGCCAGCTCGTCGATCCGGTCCAGGACGGCCACCAGGTGGTCGGTGGTGTGGTAGCGCCGCTGGGGTTCGGCCCAGCGGCGCAGCAGGTCCTCGGCGTAGCGGTCGGGGTCCGGGGCGTCCTCCGGTCGCGCCCGGAGGTCGGGCAGGGCCTCGCGCCAGCGGCGGCGGAGGTCGTCGTGGGCGGGGTGCGGGGGCGGCGGGGCGGCGGGCATGGGCTCATTGTGCCGCCGGGGCCGCCCCGCCCGCCCCGCCCAGGGCCCCGGGGCCCTGGGCGGGGGCCTCAGACCGCCTTGAAGGTCCGCAGCCGCAGCGAGTTGCCGACGACGAAGACCGAGGAGAACGCCATCGCGGCCCCGGCGATCATCGGGTTCAGCAGGCCCGCGGCGGCCAGCGGCAGGGCGGCCACGTTGTAGGCGAAGGCCCAGAACAGGTTGGTCCGGATCGTGGAGAGCGTGCGCCGGGCGAGGCCGATCGCGTCGGGTGCCGCGTTCAGGTCGCCCCGGACGAGGGTCAGGTCGCCCGCCTCGATGGCCGCGTCCGTGCCCGTGCCCATCGCGAGCCCGAGGTCCGCCTGGGCGAGGGCGGCGGCGTCGTTCACCCCGTCGCCGACCATCGCGACGCTGCGGCCCTCGGCCTGGAGCCGCCGGACCACCTCCACCTTGTCCTCCGGCATGACCTCGGCGATCACCTCGGTGATCCCGACCTCGGCCGCCACGCTCTCGGCCACGGCCCGGTTGTCGCCGGTCAGCAGCACGGGCGCGAGCCCCAGGGCGCGCAGCCGGCGGACGGCCTCGGCGCTGGTCTCCTTCACCGCGTCGGCGACCTCCAGGACCGCGCGGGCCTCCCCGTCCCAGGCCACCACGATCGCGGTCCGGCCGGCGGCCTCGGCCGCGTCCCGGGCGGCGGCCAGGTCGTCGGGGAGTTCCATGGCCCACTCGTGGAGGAGCCGCTCGCGTCCGACGAGGACGGCCCGGCCCTCGACGACGCCCTGCACGCCCAGGCCGGGGACGTTGGCGAAGTCCTCGGGGTCGGGCAGCGGCCCGGTGCGCTCGGCCGCCGCGGTGGCGACGGCCCGGGCGACGGGGTGCTCGGAGGCGTGCTCCAGCGCGCCCGCGAGCCGCAGCACCTCGGCCTCGTCCGTGCCCTCGGCGGTGCGGACGGCGAGCAGGGTCATCCGGCCGGTGGTGACGGTGCCGGTCTTGTCGAGGACGACGGTGTCCACGGACCGGGTGGTCTCCAGCACCTCGGGCCCCTTGATCAGGATGCCGAGCTGCGCGCCGCGCCCGGTGCCGACCATCAGCGCGGTCGGGGTGGCCAGGCCCAGGGCGCAGGGGCAGGCGATGATCAGCACGGCGACGGCGGCGGTGAACGCGGCGGTCAGCCCGGCCCCGTTGCCCAGCCAGAAGCCGAGGGTGGCCAGCGCCAGGGCGATCACGATCGGCACGAAGACGCCCGAGATCCGGTCCGCGAGGCGCTGGGCGGCCGCCTTGCCGTTCTGCGCGTCCTCGACCATGCGGGCCATCCGGGCGAGTTGGGTGTCCCCGCCGACCCGGGTCGCCTCGACGACCAGCCGGCCGCCCGCGTTCAGGGTCGCGCCGGTGACGGCGTCGCCGACCGCGACCTCCACGGGGACGGACTCGCCGGTCAGCATGGACGCGTCGACCGCCGAGGAGCCCTCGACCACGGTGCCGTCGGTGGCGATCTTCTCCCCGGGGCGCACCAGGAACCGGGTCCCGACCGCCAGCTCACCGACCGGGACGGTCTCCTGGCGGCCGTCGCGCAGCACGGTCACGTCCTTGGCGCCCAGCTCCAGCAGGGCCCGCAGGGCCGCCCCGGCGGTGCGCTTGGACCGGGCCTCGAAGTACCGGCCGGCCAGGATGAACGCGGTGACGCCGGCGGCGGCCTCCAGGTAGATGTTCCCCGCGCCGTCGCCGCGGGCGATGGTGAACTCGAAGGGGTGGGTCATGCCCGGCTCGCCCGCGGTGCCGAAGAACAGCGCCCACAGCGACCACAGGAACGCGGCGGAGGTGCCCACCGAGACGAGGGTGTCCATGGTGGCCGCGCCGTGCCGGGCGTTGACGAAGGCGGCGCGGTGGAAGGGCCAGGCCGCGTAGGTGACCACGGGGGCGGCCAGGGTGAGGCTGAGCCACTGCCAGTACTCGATCTGGAACGCGGGGACCATGGCCATCGCGATCACCGGGACGGACAGGACCACGGCGGTGATCAGGCGCTGGCGCAGGGGGCGCAGCTCGTCACCGGCCGCGGGGGTGCCGTGGTCGTGGCGGCCTTCTCCGCCTTGGTGGTGCTCGGGGGCGGCCGGGCGGGCGGGGGCGGGCTCGTGGGCGGTGTAGCCGGTGGCCTCGACCGTCGCGATCAGGTCCGTCACGGCGACCTCGCCGGCGAAGCTGACCCTGGCCTTCTCCGTCGCGTAGTTGACCGTCGCCTCGACGCCGTCCATGCGGTTGAGCTTCTTCTCGATCCGGGCCGCGCAGGAGGCGCAGGTCATCCCGCCGATGGCGAGTTCGACCTCGTGGGCTTCCCCGGGGGCCGGATGAACGGCTGCGGTCGGCATGTCCGCGCTCCTTCGTCGGTGTCCGCTGATGCCAGAGTACCCCTAGGGGGTATCTGATATCCACTGTATACCCCCAGGGGGTATCTATATGCAAGGGGTGCCGGATTGGCCGCAGGGGCGGGAACGGACCAGGTGCGGTTCGAGCGGCTGCTCCGGGGCCGGATGGGTATTAGGCTGGACATTGGACTAGACCTCTTCTGGTCTCTTCCAGACCTCTTCGGCCGCTCGGGTCGAAGCGACGCCGCCCCGTATGTCCCGGAGGAATGGGCCCATGAGCAACCGTGCACTCCTTGAGGTGATCGCTCTCGACGCGGAGGACGCGGTCGCGGCGCAGGCCGGGGGCGCCGACCGGCTGGAGCTGGTCACCGACATGGCGGCGGACGGACTCACCCCCTCCGCGGAGACCTTCGCGCGCATCCGCGCGGCCGTGGACATCCCCCTGCGGGTGATGCTGCGCCGGACCGACGGCTTCGCGGCGGGCGGGCAGGCCGCCGTCGACGCCCTGGTCCGCACGGCGGGGGAACTGCGGGAGGCGGGCGCGGACGAGTTCGTCCTCGGGTTCCTCGACGAGCAGGGGCTGCCGGACCTGGCGGCGGTCGAGCGCCTGGCGGCGGCGGTGGAGGGCTGCCGCTGGACCTTCCACCGCGCGATCGACCACGCGGCGGACCGGGGCGCGCTGCGGAAGCAGCTCGCGGACGTTCCGGGCCTGGACACGTATCTGACGGCGGGCTCGGCGGCGGGCGTCGACGACGGCCTGCCGACGCTGCTCTCCGAGGCGGCGCACCGCAGCGAGCCGGGTTACGAGCCGATGCTGCTGGTGGGCGGGGGCCTGCGCCTCGACCACCTGCCGGCGCTGCGGGCGGCGGGTGTGGAGGGCTTCCACATCGGCGGGGCGGCGAGGCCGGCGGGGTGGGACGCGCCGGTCTCGCCGGGCGCGGTGCGGGAGTGGCGCGTCGCGCTCGACACGTAGGCCCGCGTCGCGGACCGGGCCGGTGTCGCGGCCCGGGCCCATCCAGCCTCGCCGGCGTTTGAGGCGTGGGGTGGGCCGAGTCTGCGGGGTTGGCCGGCCCCGACCACCCAGCCCCGCCGGCGATTGAGGCGTGGACCCGGCTCGGCTTCGGGATTCGCCGACCCCCGGTGGTCGCAGCACGGCCTGCGGCCGTGTCCTCAATCGCCGGACGGGCTGGAGAGGTTGGCCCGGTCTCAATCGCCGGACGGGCTGGAGAGGTTGGCCCGGTCCCAGACGCCGGACGGGTCGAGGAGGTGGGCCCGGTCGGACGCGCGGCCGGGGCCCACGGGGCGGGCCCGGTCCGGAACGCCGGACGGGCTGAACGGCCGGGCCCGGTCAGATGGCGTACGGCCACACCGTCAGCATCGACGCCCCGTACCACGCCCCGAACACCCCCGCCCCCGCCAGGCACACCCCCGCCGTCCGCGGATGCGCCGCCGCCAGCGCCCTGGCCGGGGGCAGCAGGAAGATCACCGCGGGCACCAGCATCCGCAGCTTGCAGTGGTAGTAGTTGCTCTGCCCGAGCGCGATCACCACCACCCCCGTCCCGTACACCAGCAGCGGCAACCACCCCGGCGTCCGCCACGCCGCCACCGTGAGCAGGATCAGCACCAGGACGAGCACCGCCGTGCTCACCGGCACCCAGTCCGTCTCCCGCGCCAGCGCCCCCGGCAGGAAGCCGGCGAACTCCGCGCCCGTGTCCCAGTGCGTCCCCCAGCCCGCCTCCTGCACCCGGAACCAGCCGTCCCAGCGGCCCAGCCGGTCGCCGACCCACAGCACATACGCCGGTATCCCCACCCCCGCCAGCGCGACCCCGGCCACCGGACGCCACCCGACGCGCCGCTCCCGCACCACGGCCTGCACCGCCGCCACCGCGACCGCCAGCGTCACCGCCGCCGCGGTCGGCCGGGTCAGCCCGGCCAGGCAGGCCGCCGCGCCCGCCGTCAGCCACGCCTCCCGCCGGCAGGCGAGCAACGCCCCGGCGGCCAGCGCCAGCAGCAGCGCCTCGCTGTAACCCATCAGGAAGACCACGCCCATCGGCTGCGCGACGGCCAGCAGCACGATCGCGATCAGGGCCGTCCGGGGACCGTGCAGCGAGAGCACCAGCCGGTGCACCGCGAACAGCGCCGCACAGAAGGCGAGTTGCGTCGCGATCAGGGCCGCCGTCTCCGGCTCGGTGCCCGTGGCCGCGCCCACCGCCCGGACCGTCAGCGGATAGAGAGGGAAGAACGCCAGCTCGTTGCCGGTGAGTTCGCCCTCGGGCGTGTACGTGAAGCCGTCCGGGTAGCCGTCCGTCGCGATCGTGAGGAAGTGCCGGGCGTCCCACGCGAGCACGTGGTCCCGCAGCGTGCCGCGTTCGGGGCGGTGCAGCAGCGCGAGCATCAGCAGGTGCAGCGTCCCCGCGGCGGCCTGCACGGCGAGAACCGGCCACGCCGCCCGCGCCACGACACCCGCCCGGACGCGGACCCGGTCCAGGGCCCGCGGGACAGTGCCCGGCCCCGACTCCCCTGCGTCCGGAGCCGACTCGGCGCCCCCACCGCACCGCCCGCCCCTACGCGACGGACGGGTGGCGGTGGCCGGTCGACCGGAGCGCACGCGTCCGGCGGACGCCCCCGCGGGCGCTCCACCCTCACCCGGGCGACGCCGTCGTCCCGTGGCCGTCGCGGTCGGTGGCGTCATCGGCGGGCTCCTCGTGTGGGTGGTGTGTCGCCGGTCCTACGCCCGGCGCCCCACGCGGGGTTGACGCCTGAGACCGGAGTCACAGCCGAGGGGGCCGGGCGCGCTCGCGCACCCGGCCCCCTCGACGACGCGTCACCCGGTCACGCGGTGACGCGGTACGGGCCCTTGCCCCCCATCCAGTACGTGCTCTTCCAGGCGGACTCCTTGCCCTTGCCCTCGGCGGAGACGTTGAGGACCACCTGCTTGTCGGCCCAGACGGCGGCGTGCGAGCCCACGCCGTCCCTCTTGGTGTCCTTGGTCTTGATGTACACCTTGTACTGCGTGCCCTTCCCCGAGGGGGTCTTGCGGGTGCAGCCGCGGTACGTCGTCGTGCCGTACCTGTCCGACACCGTGCGGTTCTTGCAGTCGAACTTCACCACGACGCCCTTGGGAGTGCCCTTGCCCACGGCGACCGCCTGCGTCGGTACGGCCAGCATCGTGCCGAACACGGCGACCGACAGTCCCGCGACGGGTCCCGCCCTCAGGTGCTTTCTCATGTGTTCCCCTTCACTCGGCCCGGGGCCCGGTCGACGTATTCGGCCCACGGGCACCTGAGATCCTCGCGGAACATGGAGTGCGGCGCGTTGATCCTCCGCGCCGACTCCATGACCGGGAGCGCCGTGTCGGACGCGGCCCCGGCTCCGGGTCACCCGCCCGGCATCGTGGTCGTCGCCGGGGGAGTGGTGCCCGGGCCGCCGGTGTACGGGGGCGGGCTGCCGGTGGGGTCCGCGCCCGGGGAGCCGGTCGTGGCCGTGCCCGCCGGGAACTCCGAGCCCTCGGGGGACTCCGGCGGGACCGACACCGAGGCGTCGCCCGTCGGCGGGGTGGTCGGCAGCCCGCTCGGTCCGCCCGTCGGTTCCGTGCCGGACGGCGGGGCGGTGGGCACCACGTCCGGTGAGGCGGGCAGTTCGGCGCCCCGCGGCGGCCCCGACAGCGCGGCCACCGTGAACGCGACGACCGCCGCCGCGCAGGCCGTTCCCGCGCCCGCCGCCACCGCCAGCCGGCGGCGCCGGCGCCGCCGGCCCCCCGCCGCGATGGCGCCGAGCCCCGCCGGGCGGGCGTGCGAGGACGCCGCCCCGGCGGCGCCCCGCAGCAGCGCGGCCACCCGGTCGTCCTCGCGCTCCGGGGTCCCCCCGGGCGTCCCTTCGGTCATCCCTTCAGGCATCACGGTCCTCCACGGCGTGGGCGGGGCGGGCGGATTCGGACGTACGGGACGGGTCACCGGTACGGCGGGACGGGTCACCGGAACGGGACGGGTCGTCCAGGCTGGTGGCGAGGGCCGCGCGGGCCCGGGCGAGATGGGTCTTGACCGTGCCCGCCGAGAGGCCGGTCTCCGCCGCGACCGCCTCCACCGGCAGATCGCAGACGTAGTACAGCGCCGCGCACTGCCGCTGCCGGGGCGGCAGCCGCCGCAGCGCCGCCGCCACGTCCACCGCCCCCGGGTCCGGGACGCCCTCCGGCACCGCGCCCCCGGCGCCGCTGCGCAGCCAGGCCAGCCTGCCCCGGCGCGCCCGCCGCCAGCGGCTGACGGCCAGCCGCCATGCGACGGTGCGCACCCACGCCTCCGGCCCCAGCCCCCGGTCCAGGACCCGGCGGCGGTCCCAGGCCCGGACGAACGCCTCCTGCACGACGTCCTGCGCCTCATGGAAGTCCCCCGTCATGACGTACACCTGGCCGGTGATGCGCCCGGCGGAGTGCGCGTAGAAGGCGGCGAACTCCTCCTCGGTCAACGCGGCACTCCGGCCGGGGGCTCTGCGGCCACGGGCTGTCCGGTCACGGCGGTCTCCTCGCTGGTCAGGTCGTACTCACGCGCAGGTCGTACTCACATGCAGGTCGTACTCATGCGCAACTACGCACCCCGCGCCCCGACCGGTTGACGCGGTGAGACGCAGCTCACAGGGCGGCGGACGCCACAGGGCCGGCCAGCTCGTCCGGCAGCGGCTCCGCGTGCACCACGACCAGGCCCGAGACCGCCCGGGTCAGGGCCACATACAGCCGGCGCAGCCCGGTGCGCCGGTCCGGTTCGCCGGCGACCACGGCGGCGGGCTCGTCCAGGACCACGTAGTCGTACTCCAGGCCCTTGGCGAGGGAGGCCGGGACCAGAGTCAGCCGGGAGCGGGCCGTCGTCTCCTCGCCGGGGGCGAGATAGGGCATACCCGCGGCGGTCAGCGCCGCCGCGAGGGCCGGAATCCGGGCGTCCGCCGCGATCAGACCGATCGACCCCTCCCGTTCCAGGGACTCGGCGCAGGCGGCGACGACGGCCGCGTCCCGCTCCGCCCCGGCCCCGGCCGGCTCCGCCCCGGCCCCGGCCGCGTCCCGCTCCGCCCCGGCCGTCGCGCCGACCGCCCGGACCGTGAAGGAACCGGGGTTCTCCCGGACCGAGGAGACCGGCGCGAGCCCCGGCGACATGTGCGGCAGCAGGCGCGAGGCGTACGCGATCACCTCGCGCGGCACACGGAAGCCCGCCGTCAGCTCCTCGACCGCCGCCTCCGGCTTGCCGAGGTGCGCCAGCGCCTGCGTCCAGGAGTCCGTCGCCCACGGGGTGGTGCCCTGCGCCAGGTCGCCCAGGACCGTCGCGGACCCGGTCGTGCACCGGCGGCCCACCGCCCGGTACTGCATCGGGGAGAGGTCCTGCGCCTCGTCGAGGACGACATGGCCGAGCGACTGGGTGCGCCGCACCAGGTCCGTCGCCTCGTCGATCAGCACCGCGTCCGCCGCCGACCACTTCGCGGTCCGAGGGCTGCGCGGCGGCCGCTCCAGCAGGATCGCCGACTGCTCGTCCGGCGTGAGGACGCCCTCCCCGTGGGCGGCCAGGAACTCCGCGTCCGACAGCAGCCGCAGCACCAGCTTCGCCGGGTCGACGGGCGGCCAGATCTCCTTGACCGCCGCCTTCACCGCCGCGTTGCGGGCGACCGCGTCCTGCACCCGGTCGTCCGGCGCCTCCCCGGACTCCTCCATGCGCACCAGCACCGCGTGCGCGATCCGCTGCGGCAGTGCCTCGCGGGCGGCCCCGTACCGGATGTCGCGGGCCAGCAACTCCTCGACGATCTCGGCCAGTTCGTATGCCGGGATGCGCCAGCGCCGGGAGCCGCGGACCACCACGACCGGCTCGGCGGGCGGCACGACGTGCGAGCGCAGCGCCCGGCGCAGGACCGTCGCCATCCGGGCGTCGCCCTTCACCACGGCGGCCCCGGCGGTGTCCGTGCCCCGCACCTCGACATGGGCGACCAGGTCGTCCACCGTGGACTGCTTCACCTCCAGCTCGCCCAGCGCGGGCAGCACCTGCTCGATGTAGTGCAGGAAGGAACGGTTCGGCCCGATGACCAGGGTGCCGGTGCGCGCCAGCCGCTCCCGGTGCGCGTAGAGGAGGTACGCGACCCGGTGCAGGCCCACGGCCGTCTTCCCGGTGCCGGGCCCGCCCTGCACGCACACCGTGCCGGCGAGGCCGCTGCGGACGATCTCGTCCTGCTCGGGCTGGATCGTCGCCACGATGTCCCGCATCGGGCCGACGCGGGGGCGCTCGATCTCCGCCCGGAGGAGGGCGGAGGTGCGGTCGGCCTCGTCCGGGTCCGTCAGGTGCTCGTCCTCGTACGCGGTCAGCTCGCCGCCGGTGTAGCCGAAGCGGCGGCGCAGGGCGACCTCGTGCGGGTCCTTGCGGGAGGCGCGGTAGAAGGGCTGGGAGACGGGGGCGCGCCAGTCGATCACCATGGGCGTGCCGTCGGCGTCGTGGACATGGCGGCGGCCGATGTAGAAGCTCTGGCCCTCCTGGACGGTGGGCAGGTAGTCGAGGCGGCCGAAGAACAGCGGGGTGTGCGCGAGGTCGGCCAGCGCCTTGACGCGCTGTTCGATCTGGGACTCCAGCACGGCCGCGTTGACCCAGTTCGCGGTGACGTCCCGGATGTCGAGCCCTTCGACCTCCTCGCGCATCGCGCGCAGCGCGGCCCGGGAGGCGGCGAGGTGCGCCTGCTCCCGCCCGAGGGGGTCACGGGCGCCGGGACCGGGGCCCGACCCGGGGTCGGTGGTCGGGGACGCGGGGTGGGGAACGTGCGCGGGCACGGGTTGCCTCCGGCTCGACAGGACGCAGCGGACCGCCGCGGAAGGGCGCTGCTGCGTGATCACGACATGGCGGACCGGCCGGTTTCCAACCGGGCGGCGGCACTCCGGCGAGGGAGGCGGGGAGGTCCCGGGCACGACCCGGGGCAAGCCGGCGATTCTAGCCAGCCGCCCGCCCGGCCGCGAACGCTTTTCCGCGCCGCCCGCCCGTCCGGGACCTCCCCGTGGGCTCCCGGGTCAGGGGCTCTCAGGGGCGTCCGTCCTCCTTGAAGGGGACGGCGTCTGCCGCGAGTCGTACGCGCCGGGGACCGTGATCGGTCCCCGCGGCCGATGCTCCGAGCGGGTGAACGGGTCCACTCTGGATACATGAGCACAGCGACCTTCACCCCAGGCAACCCGGCCGGTCCGGGCGCCGCCCCGCGCCGCGGTGCCACCGCCACCGGTTCCGTCCACCACGCCCCGCACCGCCTCGGCAACGCCCTGCGCGCGGTCAAGGTCTTCGCCGAGACCCTGTTCTCGGTGACGGTCCTGGGCGAGTACGGCGAGGAGGCGGGCGTCCGCCGCCGCTGAACCGCCAGCGCCCCCGCCGCCCGGCCGGCCCGCCGCGTGAGTACACGGCGGACCCGATGAGTACGTGCCTGAGTACCCGCGCGGATGGGCCCCGCTCCCGCCGTCCGGTGTGCTGGACCCATGACCACGTCGAACCTGCTCCGCGACCCCGAAGAGGTCTCCACCGGCGGTACCCGCGTCGCCGCCCTGATCGGGCTCGCCCTCTTCGTGCCCGCGCTGCTGGGCACCTTCCTGCTGATGCTGATCGACGCCTACGAGCCGGGCGACGGCGCGGCGGGCGGCTTCGCCCTGGCCGCCCTGTGGGCGCTGGGGCTCTCCCTGCTCCCCGGCTCCGTGGCGGCCGCCGCCTCCCGTGACGCCCTGAGCCGCACCACCCGGGCGACGCTGCTGTGGCTCCAGTACGGCCTGCTGGTCACGGGCCCGCTGCTCGCCCTCGCCGACTGAGCCCCGCGAGGCCGTGACCCCGCGAGGCCGTGACCCCGCGAGGCCGCGACGCCACGAGGCCGCTGCGCCGCTACGCCTGTTCGCCCTCCGGTTCCGCTGCCCCGGACAGCAGGTCGTCCGCGTCCACGATCCGGTAGGCGTAGCCCTGCTCCGCCAGGAAGCGCTGGCGGTGGGCCGCGAAGTCCTGGTCGATGGTGTCGCGGGCGACGACCGAGTAGAAGTGCGCCTTGTGGCCGTCCGCCTTCGGGCGCAGCACCCGGCCGAGGCGCTGGGCCTCCTCCTGGCGGGAGCCGAAGGTGCCCGAGACCTGGATGGCGATGGTCGCCTCCGGCAGGTCGATCGAGAAGTTCGCGACCTTGGAGACCACCAGCACGCTGATCTCGCCGTTGCGGAAGGCGTCGAACAGCTTCTCGCGCTGGGAGTTCGGCGTCTCCCCCTTGATCACGGGGGCGTCCAGATGCTCGCCGAGTTCGTCGAGCTGGTCGATGTACTGGCCGATGACCAGGATCTGCTGCCCCCGGTGCTTGCGGACCAGCCGCTCGGTGACCTTCCGCTTGCTCGCGGTCGTCGCGCAGAAGCGGTACTTCTCCTCGGTCTCGGCCGTCGCGTAGGCGAGCCGCTCCGACTCCGTGAGGTTGACCCGGACCTCCACGCAGTCGGCCGGGGCGATGTAGCCCTGCGCCTCGATCTCCTTCCAGGGGGCGTCGAAGCGCTTCGGCCCGATCAGCGAGAACACGTCCGACTCGCGGCCGTCCTCGCGCACCAGGGTCGCGGTCAGCCCGAGCCGGCGGCGGGCCTGGAGGTCGGCGGTGAACTTGAAGACGGGCGCGGGCAGCAGATGCACCTCGTCGTAGACGATCAGGCCCCAGTCACGGGAGTCGAACAGCTCCAAGTGCGGGTAGACGCCCTTCCGCTTGGTCGTCAGCACCTGGTAGGTGGCGATGGTGACCGGGCGGATCTCCTTCTTGGTGCCGCTGTACTCGCCGATCTCGTCCTCGGTCAGCGAGGTCCGCCGCACCAGCTCGTGCTTCCACTGGCGGGCCGAGACGGTGTTGGTGACGAGGATCAGCGTGGTCGCCTTCGCCTGCGCCATCGCCCCCGCGCCCACCAGGGTCTTCCCCGCGCCGCAGGGCAGCACCACGACGCCCGAGCCGCCGTGCCAGAAGCCCTCCACGGCCTGCGTCTGGTACGGGCGCAGCGCCCAGCCGTCCTCGGCCAGCTCGATGGGGTGGGCCTCGCCGTCGACGTACCCGGCCAGGTCCTCGGCGGGCCAGCCCAGCTTCAGCAGCGTCTGCTTGATCTGCCCGCGCTCGGAGGGGTGCACGGCCACGGTGTCCGGGTCGATCCGGTTGCCGACCAGCGGCTGGATCTTCCTGGACCGCAGGATCTCCTCCAGCACCGGCCGGTCGGTCGTGGTGAGGACCAGCCCGTGCACGGGGTGCTTGGAGAGGGTGAGCCGCCCGTACCGGGCCATCGTCTCGGCGACATCCACGAGGAGCGCGTGCGGCACGGGATAGCGCGAGTACTCGACGAGCGCGTCCACCACCTGCTCGGCGTCGTGCCCGGCGGCCCGCGCGTTCCACAGCCCCAGCGGGGTCACCCGGTAGGTGTGGATGTGCTCCGGCGCGCGCTCCAGCTCGGCGAAGGGCGCGATGGCGCGACGACAGGCGTCGGCCAGCTCGTGGTCGACCTCCAGGAGGAGGGTCTTGTCGCTCTGGACGATGAGAGGTCCGTTCACGTACGTGCATCCCTTCGGCGCGGGCCAAACCTCCAGTGTGCCGCACCCGGTCTCCCGGTGGGGGCTCCGCTTCTGGGAGAGGAACTGGGAAGCGAATGGGAGCACGGGAGGCTTCCCGGACGGGTGAAGGGGGTGGTGTTTGCTGTTTGTGTGGCGTTATCGTCGGGTCCCGACGATAACGCCACACAAACAGCATGGCCGAGTGCGCAGAGAGGGGTCGGGATGCTGCTCCGTTTCCGTGTCACCAACCATGCGTCACTGAGGGACGAGCAGGCTCTGTCCATGATCGCTGACGGTGTGCGGCGGCCCGACCGGGCGGAACGGTCAGTGCCCGGAAGCTCGCACCACGCAGTGCCGGTCGCCGCTGTCTACGGCCCCAACGCATCCGGCAAGTCCAACGCTCTGGGCGCGGTGATGTGGATGCGGTGGGCTGTCCTGTCATCGTTCCGCAGCTGGGACCCGGGCGGCGGCGTGCCTCGCCGACCGTTTCAGCTGCGCAGCGACCCGGGAGCCTTCCCGAGCACCTACGAGATGGATCTCGTCGTGGACGGGACGCGGTACGAGTACGGCTTCACGGTGGATGACGAGAAGGTGCTTGAGGAGTGGCTCTTCTACTTTCCGGAAGGAAACCGCCGACGGCTCTACGAGCGCACCGGGGATGGTCCTGAATCGGTGAAATTCGGCCGCTGGCTCACCGGGCGTCGGAAGACGATCTCTGAACTCCTGCGTCCCAACAGCCTGTACTTGTCTGTTGCGGCCGCCCAGGGCCATGAACGTCTCGGTGCGCTGTACCGGTGGTTCCGCAACGGGATCAGGGTTGCCACGGACAACGATTTCGCCGAACGGCTCGACTTCACAGTGGAGCTCTTTCGCCGGCCCGCGGATGGGGGAGCACGTCAGATGCCCGCCTCATTGGCAGAGCTGCTGCGCTTCGCGGACCTTGGGGTCGAAGGGTTGCGTGTCCGAGACCAGGACGAGCACATGAAGGCGGAGCAGGGGCGGGTCACCGAGGCGCTGGAGAAGGCCCTGGGGAAGCGTCTGAGGAGAGTGGAAGGGTTTCCCCGTCACCGTGTCCAGGTGGATCACCGCACCCACGAAGGGGTGTTCGGGTTGGATATCCAGGAGGAGTCGAGCGGGACCCGGACGTGGATCGGAATGCTCGGCCCGGTTGTCGTCTCCCTGCGCGACGGCGGTGTCCTGTGCGTCGATGAACTCGATGCTCGCCTGCATCCGTATCTCACGGATGCGCTTGTCGGTCTCTTCCAGAATCCCGAGACCAATCGCAACGGTGCACAGCTGGTGTTCACGACACACGAAGCGTCCCTCCTAGGGGGCAATGCCAGGATCGAACTCTTCCGTGACCAGATCTGGTTCACCGAGAAGGACGCCGATACCTGTGCTACCCGGCTTTTCCCCGTCACAGACTTCCACGTAAGGGATTCGAGGGCGGCGAAGGACAACATCGAGAAACGGTACTTGTCCGGTCGTTATGGGGCGTTGCCGTATCTCGACGACGCGCTCCTGAAGCGTCTGGTGAATGACCTGTCGAGCGGAGGGGCCCATGGGGCGGGGAAAGTCGCTGACCCGGGGGAGAAGTCGGCGCCCGGAGCTGCGTAGGGTCCTCATCTATTGCGAGGGGGAGTGCACGGAGGACCAGTACTTCCGAGGTCTGAAGACCGACCTCCGGGGAATCCCCGTGCAGATTGAACTCGGCCCGGCGCACGGGGTCCCCACGGAGTTGGTCCGGGCCGCGGTGAAACACAAGAAGCGAGCTCCCACGAGCCGAGCCGACCGCTCGGCGGCCTACGACGATGTGTGGTGTGTCATGGACGTGGAGGCACCCGTGCCCCACCCCGACCTTGCGTCGGCGTTGCGCACGGCACGGGATCACGGCATCAAGGTGGCCCTGTCGAACCCCTGCTTCGAGCTCTGGTTGCTGCTCCACTTTCAGGATCTCCACGGCTATCGCACTTCGGTGGCCGCTCAGCGGGCGCTGGAACAACTCGACGTCAGTGGCTATCGATCCGACCGGAAGCATGTGGACTATGAGTCGCTGCGCACGTTGCACGGTCGGGCCTGCGCGCGGGCAGGAACGTTGCGAGCCAGAGCAGAGAAGGGCCACCTCAGCAACCCGTGGACCGATGTGGATGTGCTCGTCGGTGGGTTGCTGGACCAGAAGGCCGCAGCGATGCGCTGACTTGCGTCCGTATCCCGTACGCCGGTCGCGGGACCTGGCGGAACGTCGGCGGGCGGCCCCGGGGCTCTCAGCGTGGGCCGCGGCGGATGCTCTCGTAGACGCGGGCGAAGCCCTCGTCGCCGTGGCCCGCGTCGATCTGGCGGCGGATGAGGCGCTGGACCATGGCGACCGGCTCGTCGCCGACGCCCTGCTCCGCGGCGGCGGCGAGGATGTCGCCCAGGTCGGAGAAGCGCAGGCTCTGCTGGCCGGGGACGGTGTAGTCGCCGCCGTCGACCACCTCCGCGTACTCGGCGAGGCCGCCGGTCATCGCGGACAGCCACGGCGCGGACCGGGCGGCGAACTCGCGGGCGGTGACCCCTGCCGGGGCGACCATGGCCGCGCCCTGGAGGAAGCCGGCGAACATCACGTACATCCCGGCGAGCAGCGCGAGGTCGTAGAGGGAGGCGAGGCCCGCGTCCTCGCCGAAGAACTCGCTCTCGCCCCAGAGGTCCAGCAGCTTCCGGTGCTCGGTGAAGGCGGTGGCCGAGCCGCTGTAGAGGACCGAGGAGCCGGGGGCGCCGATCATCTCGGGCACGGCCATGATCCCGCCGTCCAGGTAGTCGATACCGGCGTCGGCGGCCCAGGCGGCCGAGGCGCGGGCCTGGTCCGGGGAGGTGGTGGTGACGTTGACCAGGGTGCGGCCCGCGAGGTCGCCGGTGAGCGGGTCGAGCACCTCGCGGACGGAGGCGTGGTCCAGCAGGCAGACGATCACCAGCCGGCTCGCCCGGACCGCCTCCCCGGGGGTGGCGGCGGCCTCGGCGCCCAGTGCCACCAGCTCCTCCGCCTTCCCCGGCGAGCGGTTCCACACGGTGGCCGGGTGCCCGGCCGCGACCAGGGCGCGGGCGAGGGCGGCACCCATCGCGCCGAGCCCGAGCACGGTCACGGGTGTGGTGGCGGGCGCTGTTCCGGTCATGGTCTCGGCTCCTCGGTGGGGCTGCGGTGGGGTTGCGGCGGCGTTGTTCCGCCGTTGTCTCGATCGTGGTCGCAGCGGCTACCGTTGACCAGTACGGACTAATTAGTGGGGTACTTACCTTCTGGTGAGTACGGGGAGTACGAGTGCGGGGAGGCGGGCCGGGATGGCGGAGCGAACGGCGAGTGGCGGGCAGGGCAAGCCGGGCGGCCGGCCCCGGTCCGGCCCGTACTTCTGCGGGATCGACGCGGCGATGGACGTGGTCACGGGCAAGTGGAAGCCGCTGATCCTGTGGGAGCTGGACACCTTCGGGACGCGGCGCTTCGCCGAACTGCGCCGGGGGCTGCCCGGTGTCAGCGAGAAGATGCTGATCCAGCATCTGCGGGAGATGGAGGAGGACGGGCTCGTCCACCGCGAGGTGTACCGGCAGGTGCCGCCGAAGGTCGAGTACTCGCTGACCGAGGACGGCGTCTCGCTCAACGCGGCGCTGGCCCCGCTCGGCGCGTGGGGCACGCAGCGGGCGCGCCGGATCGGCGCGGAGAAGGTGGCGCCGGCGTCCGGGCCCTGAGGGCGCGTCCGGCTCCCGGGCCGGGGCGTCCCGTCCCTCAGTCGTCGGCGGGCCGGTTGCCGGCTCGTCCGCGAGGTTTCAGTCGTCGGCGAGTTCCGCGACGCCCGTGATGCGGTGCAGCGGATAGGTGCGGACCTCGTCCGCCGTGTGGTCGTAGCCCGTCACAAAGCCGCCCTCCACCCGCACCGGGGCGATCACGCGCTGGCTGGCGGCGCCGTCCGCGTTGACGTAGCCGATCCACAGGGCGGAGCCGGTGAGGGCCGCCGCCTGGACCGTGGCCAGGGTCTCGGCGGCGGTGGTGCGCGGGAGTTCACCGTTGGCGAGGGGGCGCGCGGCGGCGGACGGGAGGGGCTTGCGTTCCACCGTCGCCGCCCGGTCGCCCGCCCGGATCGCGCGGACGGCCGCGCCGAGCAGGGTGCGGTCCGGGACCGGCGGGCCGTCCGGGACGGGTGCCGGGGGCGTGCGCGGCGGGGTGCGCCGGGCGTGCGCGCGGGTGATCAGGACGTCGCCCTCCGCGGACTCGGCGGCCGGCGCGTACCCCATGGCGCGCAGGCCCTCCAGCAGCGTGCCGGGGTCCGCCTGGGCGGCGAGCACGGTGGGCGCGAGCCGGCGCAGGCCCAGGGGCTGGGCGCGCCGGTCCGCCAGGATCTCGCCGAGCAGGGTGTCGTCGTCGCAGCGGACATAGGCGCCCGCCGCGCCGATGCGCAGATGGCCGTGGCGCCGGGCCACGTCGTCGATCAGATAGCTGAGCGGCTGCGGCACCGGCGTACGGGAGTGGGCCGCGAGGAAGGTGTGCAGGTCGGACGCGGTGCGGCCGGCGTCCAGGGCGCGGCGCACGGAGCCGGGGGTGAAGCGGTAGACGGTGGCGCCGCCCTTGGACTCCACGTCCGCGAGGACGGACAGGGTCTCGGCGAGGGGGCGTTCCAGCGGGCCGGGGGCGACGGCGGTGAGGTCGGCCTGGAGCAGGACGTGGTCCAGCGGCTCGGGGAGGAGCGGTGCGAGGAGGGTGGCGGCCCGGGCCCGGCGGGCCTCGGCGGCCTCCGGGGTGCGGTCGGTGCCGGGAGCCCGGTCCGCTTCCGGGACCCCGCCCGCGTCCGGGTCCCCGCCCGCCCCTGGGCCGGTCGCCTCCGGGGGCAGCAGCGCCCGCGCGTGGGCGGAGAGCGCGCCCCGCCCCGTCACGCCCAGCAGTTCGGCCTCGGAGAGGGTCCAGTCCACCGCCCGGTCCCGCAGATCACGCGCGCCCCCCGACCCCGGAGCCACCGCAGCCGCCGACGCCCGGGCCGAGGCGTCCCCCCGCAGCGGGCGCTCCCAGCGCAGCCGCTCCCGCACCGAACCCGCGTCCGGAACGGACCCCTCCGTGAGGGCGGCGAGCAGCCCGAGGACCCGCAGCCGGACCTCCAGGACCGCCGAACGGTCCAGGTCCGGGCCGAGCGCGGAGAGCGCCCGGCCCCTGCCGTCCTGCCCGCCGACCAGCCCCGGGGCGCGGGTCCCCGCCAGCCACGCCGAGGCCAGGTCCGCCCAGCGGTCCGCCGCCGGGCGCTCCAGCCACTCGTCGTACGCCGGGGTCGGCGCGTACCGCTCGTCCGCCTCGCCGTCCGAGGCCAGCAGCCCGGCCGCGTAGGCGAGTTCCAGCCAGAACGCGGCCAGCGGCTCGCTCGTGTCCAGGGCCACCGCCGTGCGCTTGAGGTCGCGGACGGAGAGCCCGCCGGAACGCAGCACCGCCGGGCCGCCCTCGTGCCAGTCCTTCAGCAGGTCCTCGACGGTGGCGAGGGCCGTGTACGCCTGCCCGGCCGCCGCGCTGTCCACAACCTGTGGACGGCGCTCGGCGGTCACCACGGGCTCCGGTGGCACCGGCTCCGGCGCGCGGTGCGCCCGCCCCGCGCGCAGATGCAGCGCCGCCTCCCGGGGCAGCACCACCGTGCGCGCCGACGCGGGCAGCAGCAGACCCCGGTCCCGCAGCCAGCGCACCGGCGGCGCGGGCGTGGCCGTGACCTCCCCGTACGGCGGGCCCCACACCAGCCGGTCCAGGACCGTCAGGGCCTCCGGCGGGGCGGTGTCCAGCAGGTGTCCCATCCGCTCCCGGTCCGTGAAGAGGGCCGTCAACGCGGCGACCGCCGACACCGGATCGTGTGTCGGCGGCAGCCCGGCCGCCGCGACGATCTCCTGGAGGCGGCCCGGGGACATCCCGGCCGTCGCCTCCGAGACCGTCGGCCCGAGACCGGTCGGGGAGGGCCGGGTCGGGGACGGCGCCAGCAGTTCACGGGCGGTGCGCACCAGCCGCAGCCGGTCGTCCCCGCCCCAGACCAGGGCCTGGCGGCGCAGTTCGGCGAGGGCGCCCGGCAGCGCGGCCTCGATCGCCTGGTCCGCTTCGTCGCCCGTGAGCAGGGCGCTCAGCGTCTCGTACGGCGCCGGGTCGGGGGCGACCGCGAGCGCCTCGGCGGTCTGGAGGGTGAAGCGGTCCAGGCGCTCCAGGGCGCGGACCACGGAGGCCCGGGTGCCGGCGCGGGTGGCGAGCTGGGTGACGTCGTTCGGCACCGGGCTCAGCAGATCGGGCCGGGCGCGCAGCAGCGCCGCCAGTTCCTCGTCGGCGCGGGCGCGCAGCGCCTCGGCGAGCGTGCGCGGTCCGGTGGCGCTGCCGCTGCCACCGCTTCCCTCGGGCATCGTCCCCATCCGCCCCACGGTAGCCGCTGGAGCGCTACCGTCGGGGGCAGGGCGGCCCGCTCCGGCGGACCGCGCCGGGCCGTCGCGTGCGGCCGGGGCAGGGGCGCGGACGGTATGAGCGACGCGAGCGACGCAGGGGAGCGCAGGGGACGGCCGTGGGGATCGAGAGCGATCAGCTCGTCTACGACTATCTGAGCCGGGTCGGCGACCTGGCCCAGCAGGCCCAGTTGCCGTCCGGGGACCGGATGCGGCTGGTGACCTCGCTGCGCGGCGAGATCGAGAAGCAGCGGTCCCGGACCGGCGGCGGCAGCCCGGCCGGGGTCCGGCGCATCCTGGGCCGGCTCGGCACACCGGCGGAGGTGGTGGCCTCGGCGGCGGAGGACACCCGGGGCGGCGCGGACCGGGGCACGGCCACGGCCACGCCGGTGGGCTGGTCCACGGGCACGGGCGCGGGCGTGGCACCGGGGGACCGGGACGCGGGCGGTACGGGCCCCGCGCCCGGCGTTCCGCTGCCGGACCCGGGGGCCCCGGGTCCGGACCGGTCCGGGCCCGGCCCGGAAGCCGGGGCCCGCCGCCCGGACCCGGCCACGCCCGCCCCGGCAGACGGCCCCAGCCCGGCGGGCGACCCCGCCCCGCCCGCCCGCCCCCGCGGCCGCCTCCGTATCCCGCGGCCCCGCCCCCGGGACAAGCAGGCGCCCGCGCAGGACGCGCCCGCCGCCCCGGCCGGCGCCTCGCCGCCCCACCTCGCGGGCATGGACGAACTCGGCCCCGCCGCCGCCCGCCCCGACTGGTGGCGGATCGAGACCGGGCCGTTCGGCGCCGGGGAACGGGTCGGCGGGTTCGTCGGCGGCATCGAGGTGCCGGAGATACTGCGCCCGCCCCCGGAGGAGGACGACCCGGCCCCCGGCACCGGAGACGAGGACGCGGACGCCGAGGACGAGACCGGGACCGACGCGGCCCCCGCCCGCCGGGGCCTGCGCGCCCGGCTGCCCCGGGTGCTGCGCCGGGCCGACCCGCCCGAGGCGGTGGTGGCCGAACCCGTCGTGGCGGCGCCCCCGGCCCGGGTCCGGCTCGCCAACCCGCTGCTCCTCCTCGCCGCCGCGCTGCTGCTGACCGGCGCGGCGCTCGGCTCCCTGCTGCCGCTCGCGGGCGGCTGGCTCATCGCGTACGGCTCACGGCGGCTGACGGCGGGACAGTCGAAGACCGCCGTCCTCTATCTGCCCGGCGCGGCGGTGGCGGGCGGGCTGGTCTGGCTCTGGGGGCGCGTCAACGGCCGCTGGGGCGAACCGATTCCGCAGGACGGCATGCGCGAGGTGCTGACCGGCACCTGGCCGTGGGTCCTCAAGGGCGCGGCCGTCGCCACGGCCCTGTACCTGCTGTGGCGGGCCCGCCCGGCGACCCGGGTGCGCTGACCCGATGCGAAAGCCCCGGGCCCGGAGCCCCGGGCCGAGCCCCCGCGGGTCGCGCCCGGCCCGCCCCCGGGCCCGTCCCGCCCTCTCGGCACAATGGGCCCATGACCTCGCAGCCCGCCGCCCGGCCGCCGTTCACCGTCGGCTTCGACCTCGATATGACGCTGATCGACTCGCGGCCCGGCATCCACGCCGCGTACACGGCCCTGGCGGCCGAGACCGGGGTGTGGATCGACGCCGACCTGGCGGTCACCCGGCTCGGCCCGCCGCTCGAACAGGAGCTGGCGCACTGGTTCCCCGACGAGCGGGTGCGGGAGATGGGCGACCGCTACCGCGAGATCTACCCCGCGTACGCGGTCGAGCCGACGCCCGCGATGCCCGGCGCCCGGGAGGCGATCACGGCGGTGCGCGTGCTCGGCGGGCGGGCGGTCGTCGTCACCGCCAAGCACGAGCCGAACGCCGAGCTGCACCTCGCCCACCTGGGCATCGAGCCGGACGAGACCATCGGCTGGCTGTGGGCGGAGGCCAAGGCGGAGGCGCTGCGCGAGCACGGCGCGAGCGTGTACGTCGGCGACCACATCGGCGATGTGCGCGGCGCCCGGGCCGCCGGCGCCCTGTCGGTCGCGGTGCCCACCGGGCCCTGCGACGAGGCGGCGCTGCGCGCGGCGGGCGCGGACGTGGTCCTGGCCGACCTCACCGCGTTCCCGGCCTGGCTGGAGGCCCATCTCGACGGCCGCCCGGTGGCCGTCTGATCCGGGACGGGTCCCCGGCACGGAAGCGGACGGCCCCCGGCCGGCCCCCCTGCCCCCGCCCGTCCCGGCCTCCCGCGGCCGGATCCGGTCGCCCACCGCCCGAACGGACCGGCGGAATCCGGCCGGAGCGCGGTCAGGACCGAGCGGATCCGGCCTGACGCCGCTGCGCCGCGATGGACCGCAGCACCCCGGCCCCGGCGATCAGAAAACCCACTCCCATCAGCATCGACACGGCGTACGCCACTGTCGGGAACGGCTCGGTGCCCAGGAACAGCGGGGCAACAGTGACCAAAGTGGCCACCGCGCCCACGATGAACACGATCGCGCCGACGCGAACCAGACCGTCGCCCGGTGCGGCGGAGTCGGCGGAGGCGGCCGGAGGAGTAGCAGTCATTCGGCCAGGGTAGTTCCCCAGCGCGCAGGAACCGATCGGGGACGTCTTGTCACCAGCCTCTGGACCATTAGCCTTGGGGTTGGCGGGTCAGGGCGACCCGCTGTAGTGCTATCCAGAGCCGATTTCCGGCGCCCCGCATGCGGTGCCACCGGCGCCCCACGAGTACGAGGACGAGGACAGACGTGCCCACCGGCAAGGTCAAGTGGTTCAACAGCGAGAAGGGCTTCGGCTTTCTCTCCCGCGACGACGGCGGCGACGTCTTCGTCCACTCCTCCGTGCTCCCGTCCGGGGTCGACGTGCTCAAGCCCGGCCAGCGGGTCGAGTTCGGCGTGGTGGCCGGCCAGCGCGGGGACCAGGCACTGTCCGTGACCCTGCTCGACCCGACCCCGTCCGTCGCCGCGGCCCAGCGCCGCAAGCCGGACGAACTGGCGTCCATCGTGCAGGACCTGACCACGCTCCTGGAGAACATCACGCCGATGCTGGAGCGCGGCCGCTACCCGGAGAAGACCCAGGGCAAGAAGATCGCCGGCCTGCTGCGGGCGGTCGCCGACCAACTCGACGTCTGAGCCCGGAAGGCCCCCGAACGCCCTCGGCCCCCCACTCGCCACCACGACCACCGAAGCCACCGTCACACGGCCACACGGCCACCGTCACACGAACGCGAGCGCGTCCGGCTTGAGGGGCGGCACCAGCCCCTCGGCCGCCGCGCGCGTGAGCAGGCCCCGCACGGCCGCGTAGCCGTCGACGCCCAGGTCGTGGGTGAACTCGTTGACGTACAGGCCGATGTGCTGGTCGGCCACCGCCGGGTCCATCTCCTGCGCGTGCTCCAGGACGTACGGGCGGGAGGCCGCCGGGTCGTCCCAGGCCATCCGCACCGAGGCGCGCGCCGCGTCCGCGAGCCGGCGCAGGGTGTCCGCGCCCAGGGACCGCTTGGCGATGATCGCGCCCAGCGGGATCGGCAGGCCGGTCGTCGCCTCCCAGTGCTCGCCCATGTCCGCGAGGGAGTGCAGCCCGTACTGCCCGTAGGTGAAGCGGGCCTCGTGGATCACCAGACCGGCGTCCACCTTCCCGTCCCGTACCGCGGGCATGATCTCGTGGAACGGCATCACCACGACCTCGCCGATCCCGCCCGGGACCGCGTCCGCCGCCCACAGCCGGAAGAGCAGATACGCCGTCGAGCGCTCGCTCGGCACCGCGACCGTCCGGCCGGTCAGGTCGACGCCCGGCTCGCGCGTCAGCACCAGCGGTCCGCAGCCCCGGCCCAGCGCGCCGCCGCAGGGCAGCAGCGCGTAGTCGTCCAGCACCCAGGGCAGCACCGCGTACGAGACCTTGAGGACGTCCAGCTCCCCGCGCTCGGCCATGCCGTTGGTGACGTCGATGTCCGCGAAGGTGACGTCCAGCTCCGGGGCGTCCGGGACGCGGCCGTGCGCCCAGGCGTCGAAGACGAAGGTGTCGTTCGGGCACGGCGAGTAGGCGATCTTCAGGCTCATGACGACTCCGGTCGGGACGGGAACGGGTGCGCCCGCAGGACGGGGACGAGCCGGCCGAAGGCCCCGCCCAGCGCGGCGAGGGCGTCGCCGATCCGCCAGGCGGCGCGGTCGCGCGGGCCGACGGGGTTGGACACGGCGCGGATCTCGCACACCGGCAGACCGTGCGCGGCGGCCGCCTCCGCGACGCCGAAGCCCTCCATGGCCTCGGCGGCGGCCCGGGGGTGACGCGCCGTGAGCTCGGCGGCCCGCCCGGCGGTGCCGGTCACGGTCGACACGGTCAGTACGGGGGCGTGGACGGCGCCCGCCTCCCGCGCGAGGAGCGCGGACAGGCCGGCGGGCGGGTGGTGGACGCTGCGGCCGAAGCCGAGGGCGTCGACGGGCGCGAAGCCGTCGGGGGTCTCGGCACCGAGGTCGGCGGCCACGATCGCGTCGGCGACGACGAGGGAGGCGACGGGCGCCCGGCCGGCGAAACCGCCGCCGATGCCGGCGGACACCACGAGCCCGTAGGCCCCGGGCCCGGCGGCGGCCAGCGCGGTCGCGGTGCCCGCCGCAGCGGCGGCGGGCCCGATCCCGGCGACGAGGACGTCCAGCGGGCCGGAGCGCAGCAGCGCGTACCCGCCGGGCAGGGCGCCCGGTCCGCCGTCGCCGGAGGACGGCCCGGCGACGGCCGACGCCTCCGCCTCGACGGCGGTCACGACGAGGACGCGCATCCCGGGCACCCTCCGCTCCGTGCCGTCCGGGGACGGCGGGGTCAGGCGTCCTTCTTCTCGAACTGGAAGCGGTAGATGCCGATGACCTTCTTGCCGGACGTCTCCAGGATGTTGACGTCGGCCTTGTCGGTCGGCTCACCGGTCTGCGAGGAGAAGAACGCGTTGCCGGGGATCGTCCGGTACGTCTTCTTGTACGGCTCCTGCTCGACCGGCTGCGTGCCGAAGAGCAGCGTCCAGCCGTTGTCGGCGATCTCCGGGTCCACGCCCAGGCGGACCTTGTCGTCCATGTTGAAGGAGATCTTGGTGGGAGTGCCCTTGGTGAGGCAGTCCTGCACCTCGGACTCCTTGAGGGCCTTGCCGTCGTTGTAGCAGGTGGCCTCGGTGTTGACGGAGTCCGAACCGACCGTCACGGTGGCGAGCGGGGTCGGCTTGTCGCAGGCGGAGAGGACGAGGAGCCCGGCGGACACGGCGCCGAGAGCGGCGACGGCCCGGCGGCGCTTGCCGGAGAAGAACGCAACGGTCATGGTCCGAAGGCTATCGGGCCGGGTGGTCCCCGTGTCGCGGGGGTACGGCGCGGCGGCGGGTTTGCCCCGTGGGGCGTACGGGCGGCCGGGGCGGGCGGCTGTGGCGGGCGCACGGCGGACCCGGTCCCGCGCGGCCCCCTCAGGCGACCCGGGCGCGGCCGGGCGGGGTGCTGCGGCGGGAGGCCGAGAGCAGGCCGCGGCCCGCCGCCAGGGCTCCGGCGGCCACGATGCCCGCCGCCACCGACATGCCCAGCGAGCCGTTGAGCGGCAGCGCGATGCCGATCGCCCCGCCCACCACCCAGGACATCTGGAGCACCGTCTCGGAGCGGGCGAACGCCGAGGTGCGGACCTGTTCCGGCACGTCCCGCTGGATCAGCGCGTCCAGGGACAGCTTGGACAGCGCCTGCGAGAAGCCCGCCGTCGCGCCGAGGACCGCGACCATGCCCGCGCCGAAGAAGACCGCCGTCAGGATCGCCGCCGTCAGTACCAGGGACAGCATCGTCGCGATGATCACCTCCGGGGCGCGGGCTCTGAGCCAGGCGCCCACCGCCGTGCCCACCGCGTTGCCCACCCCGGCCGCCACGCCCACTATCCCCAGCGACACCGCCGCCGACTGGCCCGCCAGCGGATGCTCGCGCAGCAGGAACGCCAGGAAGAAGATCAGGAAGCCGGAGAGGCCGCGGTGGGCCGCGTTCGCCTGGAGGCCGTGCAGCACCGAGGGGCCGACCGTCCGCAGGCTCGGCTTCTTCTCGCCGTGGGTGAGCATGTGCGCCTTGCTCTCGCCCTTCGCCGAGTCGACCTTCGGCGGCATGGTGAACGCCCAGAAGGTGCCCAGCACGAAGAGCGCGCACGCGCCGTACAGCGGCCACTGCGGTCCGACCATCTGGAGGCCCGCCCCGATCGGGGCGGCGATCCCGGTCGCCAGCAGGCCCGCGAGGGTGACCCGGGAGTTCGCCTTGACCAGGGAGATCTTCGGTGGCAGCAGCCGTGGCACCACGGCGCTGCGCACCACTCCGTACGCCTTGGAGGACACCAGCACCCCGAGCGCCGCCGGGTACAGCTCCAGGCCGCCGGTGGCGACCGCGCCCGACATCAGGATGGCGAGCATGGCCCGGGCGAGCATCGCCCCGGCCATCGCCGCGCGCCGGCCGTGCGGGATGCGGTCCAGCAGCGGGCCGATCACCGGGGCGAGCAGGGCGAAGGGCGCGAGGGTCACGGCGAGGTAGAGCGCGACCCGGCCGCGCGCCTCGTCCGTCGGGACGGAGAAGAAGACCGTGGAGGCGAGGGCGACCGTGATCATGACGTCGCCCGCGCCGTTCACCGCGTGCAGCTCGATCAGTTTCCCGAGGCCCGACTCGCCCGCGCCGTGCGCGTGCGTCGCCTTGCGGATGCCGCGGGCGGTGCCGGTGAACGGGCGGTGCAGGGCACGCCCGGCCGCCCGGCCCGCTCGGCGGAGCGGCCCGGGGGAGTCGTCGGACGACCTCGCGGCTGCCACCTCGTCATAGTGCCCCAACGACCGCCGCCGCGAACCGTGATCGTGTTCCCTGGCCCGGCGTGTTCGCGACGGGTTCGTGGCGTGTGTGCCGCGGGTCCGCCGTGTGTTCGCCGTCTGTCCGCCGCCCGGCGGGTGTGCGTCCGGGGTGCGACCCGGTGCGCCTCCGGGTCCGGGGCGGGTGCGGGAAGCCGTGCGCGGGGCACCGGTTCGGCTCGTGTTGGGACGGGCATGTGGGCGGGGAGCGGTGAAGGGGGTAGCGTGCACAGCGCGCCACCGGCGGTTGTTCTCGGCCGCGCGCCTCTTCGGCATCCCGCAGAATGGATGACGTCAGGTGTGCCCGGAAACTGATCGGTCCGGGCGCGTGGACGTCGATGCGGCCCCCAGGTCCGCTCCGCCCACCGCCCCGTACCTCCCGTTCCGGCGCGCGCACCCGTGAGACGGCGTAGGAGAGAAGCGAGACCTGTGAGTGCTGCGACGACGCGAAGCCGTACCCCCGACCGTCTGTGCGCCGAGGCGGTAGACCTCGCCCGGGAGGCGGCGGAGGAGACCGCGGCGCCCGGGGTGGTCGGCGAGCATGTGGGCCTCGTCTCCGAGGGGGACCGGGTCGTCACGCATCTCTTCGAGTGCAAGGAACCGGGCTACCGGGGCTGGCGCTGGGCCGTCACGGTCGCCCGCGCCTCCCGCGCCAAGATCGTCACCCTCGACGAGACCGTCCTGCTGCCCGGCCCCGACGCGCTCCTCGCGCCGGAGTGGGTGCCGTGGAGCGAGCGGCTGCGGCCCGGGGACATGGGCCCGGGGGACCTGCTGCCCACCGAGGCGGACGACCTGCGGCTGGAGCCGGGCTACACGGGCGAGGACGAGGTCCCGCCGAACTCGGCCCTGGCGGCCGGGGCGCCCTCCCACGACCTGGCGGAGCGCGTCGACGCGGAGGACGCGGAGCTGACGGACCGGGCGGAGGCGGTGTCGGCGGGGGCCGACAGCACCGGGCGCGGCCAGATCGCGGCGCTCGCGGAGGAAATGGGCATGGCCCGCCCCCGGGTCCTGTCCCGGTACGGCCTGCACGCGGCGGCGGACCGCTGGGAGGAGGCGTTCGGCGCGAAGACGCCGATGGCCCAGGCGGCCCCGGCGTCCTGTGTGACCTGCGCGTTCCTGATGCCGGTGGGGGGCTCGCTGGGACAGGCGTTCGGTGTCTGCGCGAACGAGTTCTCCCCGGCGGACGGGCGTGTGGTCTCCCTCGCGTACGGGTGCGGCGGCCACTCCGAGGCGGCGATCATGCCGAAGCCGCCGGTGCCGTCGGCGCCGGTGCTGGACTCGGTGACGGCGGACGCGTTTCCGTTGCGGCCGGCGCGGGACGGGGGTTCCGTGTCCCCGGACACGGACGAGGCCTCGGCAGACCTGGGCCACTCCTAGCCCGGGGGCGCGCCCCCTCCCGACCGGGCCGCGGGTTCCCTGCGGGCTGCGGTCGGGCGCGTGCTTTCAGCCTGTCCGGTCCGGGGGGGGGGGGGCGGGGGGGCGGCGGGGTGGGTAGGGGGGTGGGTCGGGGAGGGGAGGGCTGGGGGGGCGCCCGCGGAAAAAAAAGGGGGGCGGGAGGGGGGCGG
>NZ_JBEXXN010000059.1:0-48054 GCF_040630445.1 Streptomyces sp. NPDC005805 | reverse complement strand
AACGAGAACCGCGATGACTTGATTGTTTTTCATTCTTGTGATTTTCCCATCGGGGCCCGGCACGATCGTGCCGGGCCCTCGGTATGGGCGGGGGGTCGTCAGCCGGTGCGCGCGGGCGGGTCAGCCGGTGCGCGCGGGCGCGTCAGCCCTTCCAGCAGCGGATCACGGTGCCGTCCCGGACCTCGAAGTTCAGCCGTCCGACCAGGTACTCCATGGTGATGATCGAGCCGGGCGGGAGCGCTCTGACGGTCGACCAGCCGCGTTCACGGGCCTGCCGCTCGGCCGCTTCGGCGCCGAGTCCGACATAGGAGTCGGGGACGTCACTGGGTTCTGCGGACGGGGTCGGTATGGGTGCCATGAACCCCACCGTAGGCGGCAGCGGACGGTGACGGAAGCGGGCGGCCGATCACATGGAGCATGATCGCGTACCCTGGCGGTCACGCTTGTGTCACAGGATCTCGACGGCCCTCCGGCCGCCTCCGGACTCGAACTCGTTCACCCGAACGGGCAGTCCGCACTCGTTCGGCCGATAATTCCCGGACTTTCCGCGATCATGCGCAATTCCTTACAGGGAATTCCCTCGCATACCCCGGCAGACCGAATTCATACGCGCCGACTTTTCACATTTTCCGCACAGCATCGCCATATTCCTCCCCCGTGGGATCGGCCGGGGGCGGGAGGGCCCGGGAGAGCCGGTCGCGGACCTCGCGGACCCGCTCGGTCAGCTCCGGCGGCTCCACCACCTCGAAGTCCAGACCCAGCAGCACCACATGGATCACCAGCACATCCAGGCTCGCGGCTCCCGTCCGCAGCAGACAGCTCGTGGCGTCGACGGCCTCGATCACGCCGTCCGAGGGCCCCACCAGCCGGGCGGCCTCCGCCGCCGACACCAGCAGCCGGATCACCGCCCGCTGCGGATAGACATGCGTGGAGATGCCCCGGGAGACATACGCGGCCAGATCGCCGGAGGGCGGGGTCCGGGGCGGAAAACGCGGGCCGTGGGGCGGGGTGGGCACGATCCGGTCCGCCCGGAAGGTGCGCCAGTCGGCGCGGTCCACGTCCCAGGCGACCAGGTACCAGCGGCGCTCGGTGCAGACCAGCCGGTACGGCTCGGCCGTGCGGCGGGTCGAGGTGCCGCCGTGGTCCCGGTACGCGAAGCGCAGCCGCTCCCCGTCCCGGCAGGCGTTGGCCAGCACCGTCAGCACGGCCGGATCGACGGCCGGGCCGCCGCCGGCGCGCAGCATCGGGACGGTGAAGGCGTTGAGCGCGCCGACCCGGCGGCGCAGCCGGGCCGGCAGCACCTGCTCCAGCTTGGCGAGGGCGCGCACGGAGGTCTCCCCGATGCCCTCGATGCCCTGGCCCGCCGCGGTGCGCAGGCCGACAGCGACCGCCACGGCCTCCTCGTCGTCCAGCAGCAGGGGCGGCAGCTCGGCGCCCGCGCCGAGGCGGTAGCCCCCGCCGGTGCCGGGGCTCGCCTCGACGGGATAGCCGAGTTCGCGCAGCCGGTCGACGTCCCGGCGCACGGTCCGGGGCGTCACGCCGAGCCGGTCCGCGAGATCGGCGCCGGACCACTCGCGGTGGGCCTGGAGCAGGGACAGCAGGCGCAGCAGACGTGCCGAGGTCTCCACCATGGCGCCGAGTCTGGCAGCCCTTGCGGACAGCTCCTGTCCGCAAGGACCGGCCGGGGTGGTCGGGGGGCGGCTCAGCCGGCGGCGGACAGGACGCGGACGCAGAGGTCGTTGTCGGGGGTGTAGCAGGGGGCCGCCCGGTGGGAGCCCGTGCGGTGCTCGGGGTAGACGAAGACGGCCGCCCGGTCCCACACGTCGTCCAGGATGCGCGCGACGCGCACGGCGGCCGCGCCCTCGGCGGGACGCAGCCACAGCTCCCAGTACAGGTCCTCGCCGTCCGCCGGGACCAGCGGCGTGTAGAGGACGGTGAAGGAGAAGGCGTCCCCCTCACCGGCGACGGGCAGCTCGTGGACCGGGGCCGGGGAGGCGTCGTGCACGCGGCCCGCGGGAGCCGCCGCCCGGGAGGGCTGCCGCGGCACGGCGGGGAGGACGGGGACGCCGGAGGCGTCGGACGGCGCGGGGGCGGCGGCCGCGAGCCGGACCTCGGCCCTCGCTCCCGGCCCCAGCTCGGCGCCGTGCAGCCGCCCGGTGACGGTCACGGCCCCGCGGTCCCGGTCGATGCGGAGCGCGCCGGCCTCCGCGTGCGGGGTGCGGACCCAGGAGCGGACGGCGAGGCGGTCCTCGGCGAGCGGATACGGGACCCGGATCACCGCGCGGCCCGCGTCCGGGGCCGGCCCGTCGACGAGGACCCGCAGGTCCCGCACGCCCGGGACGACGGCCCGGCCGTCCTCGGTGAGCACCTCCCAGCGGCCCTCCGGCAGCAGGTCCTCCGGGCCCAGCAGGGCGGTGGCGGTGCCGTCCCCGGCGGCGGTGAGCGGCAGGCGCAGCTCCTCGGCGGGTCCGGGGCCGAGCCGCCT
Organism: Streptomyces sp. NPDC005805; assembly: GCF_040630445.1. NCBI lineage: Bacteria > Bacillati > Actinomycetota > Actinomycetes > Kitasatosporales > Streptomycetaceae > Streptomyces > Streptomyces sp. NPDC005805. The sequence continues at coordinate 45,569 of NZ_JBEXXN010000059.1, read as the reverse complement.
CAGCAGCAGCGCGGTGGCACCGGCGGTGCCGGAGACCCGGAAGGCTATGCCGCCGCTCGCGTCGGCGGCGCAGTCGGCGCGGGCGGTGAGACGGCCGACCGTCGTCGTGGACGTGCTCATGTGCTCTTCCTTCTCCGGGGCTGCGAGGGCTCCGGGCCTGCGAGGATCACCCCCGCCGCTTCTTCCGGCGGATCACCTCCGCGGCAACATAACGCAGGGAGTAGGCGGCGTCATAGAGCGAGCTGCGGCCCCGGTGCCACGCCTCGCGGACCGCACCGGCCCCGCCGGCCCGGGCCCCGGCCGCCACCAGTGCGGTGTACAGCTCCTCGTGGCGCCGGGCGATGACCGAGGGGTCGAACCGGGCCGAGGAGGCGAGGGCCGCGCGGGCGGTGCGGCGGCGCAGCTCGTCGTCCCCGATGAGTTCGAGCAGGGCACCGGCGACCGCGTGGGCGTCGCCGACCGGGACGAGCCGTCCGTCCACCCCGTCCTCGATGATCTCGCCGGGTCCGTGCGGGCAGTCCGTGGACACCACCGGCAGGCCGCAGCGCATGGCCTCGACGATGGTCATGCCGAAGGACTCCAGGCTGGAGGTGACGGCGGCGATCGAGCCCTTCGCCCACTCCGCCTCCAGCCGGTCGGCGGTGCCCATCAGGAAGACGTGGTCGTTCAGTCCCCGCTCGGCGACGAGGGACCGCAGGCTGTCCTTCTCGTTGCCGGTCGCGTCGCCGCTGCCGTAGATGCGCAGCCTCCAGTCGGGGCGGGCGGCGACCACCTCGGCGAACGCCTCGATCAGGACGTCGTAGCGCTTGACCCGGGTCAGCCGGCCGGCGGCGACGACCCACTTGGCGCTCTGGTCGGAGGGCTCGACCACGGGCGCGGGCACGCTGTTGGGCACCGCCTCGATCCGGACGCCCGGCAGCGAGAGCCGCGTCCGGTAGGCGCGGGCGTCGGCCTCGGTGACGGTGGTGACGGCGTCGAGCACGGTGTAGCGGTGCCCGACCTCCCGCTTGAGGCGGTAGCCGTGGCTGTCCAGGGTGAGGTGCTCCTGCGCGACGCGGACCACCCCGCGCGGGGCCTGGCGGGCGATGTGGACGTTCAGCCCGGGGCGGGTGCCGATGACCACATCGGCGTCGAGGGCGGCGAGATGGGCCGCTATCCGCCGGTCGGTGAGGCGGCTGTACTGGCGGTGGCGGCCGTCGCCGCGCGGGAAGACCTTCGCGGGCCGGGCGGCGAGCGGGTCGTCGCCGTCGTAACCGGGGCTGTCGCGCCGCAGGTCGACGAGGTGACGGAGGGGCACACCGGCGGGGGCTCCCATGGTCGGGTCGTCGCGGTGGCGGAAGACGGAGACGATCTCGACCTCGTGCCGCTTGGCCAGCTCCTCGGCGAGGTTGAAGGTCGTGCGGATCGTGCCCCCGATGCCGTACGCGTTGTGCAGCAGAAATGACATACGCATGCGTCGCCGCATCCCCCTGGTGTCGTGCGTGTGTTGTGGTGCGTCTGTTGTCGTGTGTCCCGTCGCGCCCGCCGTACGTCCCGGTACGCGGTGCGCGGTACTCCGTCGCGCGGTGGCTCCCCCTCGGTCACGGGGGAGGTCCCGCCAGGACTGTACTCGCCGGTCGGTTCCCGGCCGTGAGCCGGGGCACGGCCGACGCACGGCCGGTGCCCGTGCGGCGCACGTCCGGCGCACGTCCGGTGCACGTCCGGCGCACGGACAGAGCGGGCCGGACGTGATCGTCCGGGAATCGTCGCCCCCGACGCGTGACCCCTCCCCCCTGTCCCCCGTTGACCTCTGTGAGCCGGGACCCGCCCGGCGCCCGTCATCAAGTCCGAGGAGCCACCCGTGCCGCGCATGCTCGATGTCAGCGAGGACGTACGCGCCGAGATCGGCGACGAAGAGGCCGAGCGGCTGCTCGCCGGCCACAACGCACCGGGCAGCTACGACTGCACGTCCTGCCGCACTCCGGGCGACTCGGAGCAGGAGCGCACCAGCACGGTGCTGTTCGTGGGCGACGAGACCGCGGTCCTGGCCTTCGCCCACGCCACCTGTATCCCCTCGCAGGTCGTCCATGTCGCCGAGGAGCAGCTCCAGGGCGCCGTCCGCTCCATCACGGGCGAGGAGCCGCAGGTTCCGGGGGCCGCGCCGCAGCAGGCGGTGCTGGGCGTCACCAGCGGGCTCGTCCTGATCAACGGCGATCTGCACCCGGCGCTGGTCGTCGAGCCCACCGCGCCGATCGCCCGTCCGGGCACGGCGGGCAACGGCGGGGACGACTTCCTGCCGCTGCTGATCGAGCACGGCTTCCACCCGGTCTCCGACATCGAGCGGGTCCCGGCGCAGCTGCCGGGCTGGTCGGTGCTGGTGGCCATGGGTCAGCTGCACGCGGTGCTCCAGCCGGGGACGGGCGGTGGCAGCCCGGTCGCCTGGTGGCAGGCGCACCAGCCGCTCCAGGTCACGGACGGCTGGCGCACCGCCGCGAACCGGACCCACACGGTCCTGGTGTTCGCCGCCCCGGTCGGCTCCATCGGCCAGCAGCCCCGCGAGGACCTGCTGCGGGACGCGCTGGAGAAGGCGGCGGCGAACGGCCGCCTGGTGGCCGCGGCGATGCCGCTGGCCGGCACCTGACCGACGCCCCGTCCGCCCGGACCGGCGGCACGGGCGGTGCCGGGAGCCCCCTCCCTCCCGGCACCGCCCGTGCCGCCTTGCCGTGCGCGGGGGCTCCCCATGAGGCGGGCGCGCCCCGGGAGTTCCCGCGCGGCCCTGGCGCTTCGTGGCATTTCATGGCGCGTGCCGCGCACCCGGCCGGTGCGCGCCCGGGCCCCGAACCCCCGCCCACCGGGCACGATCCGCGCCCGCCACAACGCGCCCGCCCCCAGCCCGCATCCGCAGGGCCGCCCGCTTCGTTGCAGGTACGTGCACACATACGACCCAGCCCGCGAGCCGTACCAGAACCCGATCCCCTCGATGCGCCCCGCGCGTGACGGCTCGTCGGGGGAATCCCCGACGCCGATCTACGACGCCCTGTACTCGGAGTACCTGAGAGCGTTCAAGACGCTCCCGGGCGACCGCAGCGGCGAGGAGCACCTCGGGTTCCGGGCGTTCGGAGCGACGGGGCTGCACAGCAGCCGGGGCGCGCACGCGCGGCGGGCGGACGGGCACACGGGCCAGATCGCCCCGGTGGCCCACCCGGGCAACAACTGGCAGCCGTACCACCAGGTCGTCCGCCCCCACCACGGACAGCACGCCGCCCTGCCCCCGGCGCCCCGCCGCGGGCTCTGAGGCTTCACGGGGGCAGGACGGACGGATGCCCGGACCGGTGAACCGGTCCGGGCATCCGTCCGTCGTCACATGACGTCACGTCACTTCTTGCGGCCGCGCTTCTCCCGCACCCGCACCGAGATGTGGATCGGCGTGCCCTCGAAGCCGAACTCCTCGCGGAGCCTGCGCTCCACGAAGCGCCGGTAGCCGTGCTCCAGGAAGCCGGAGGCGAAGAGGACGAACCGCGGCGGCTTGGTGCCCGCCTGGGTGCCGAAGAGGATGCGGGGCTGCTTGCCGCCCCGGATGGGGTGCGGGTGCGCCGCGACCAGCTCACCGAGGAAGGCGTTCAGCCGCCCGGTCGGCACCCGGGTCTCCCAGCCCGCGAGCGCGGTCTCGATCGCCGGGACCAGCTTCTCCATGTGGCGGCCGGTGAGGGCGGAGACGTTCACCCGGGGCGCCCACGCGATCTGCCCCAGCTCGGTCTCGATCTCCCGCTCCAGGTAGTAGCGGCGCTCCTCGTCGAGGGTGTCCCACTTGTTGTACGCGATCACCATGGCGCGGCCGGCCTCGACGGCCATGGTGATGATGCGCTGGTCCTGCACGCTGATGGACTCGCTCGCGTCGATCAGGACGACGGCCACCTCCGCCTTCTCGACGGCGGCGGCGGTCCGCAGCGAGGCGTAGTAGTCCGCGCCCTCCTGGAGGTGGACCCGGCGGCGGATACCGGCCGTGTCGACGAACTTCCAGGTGACGCCGCCGAGTTCGATCAGCTCGTCCACCGGGTCGCGGGTGGTGCCCGCGAGTTCGTTGACGACGACGCGCTCCTCCCGGGCGACCTTGTTCAGCAGGGAGGACTTGCCGACGTTCGGGCGGCCGATGAGCGCGATACGGCGCGGGCCGCCGGGTGCCGTGCCGAAGGTCTGCGCCGGGGCGTCCGGCAGGGCCTCCAGGACCGCGTCGAGCATGTCGCCGGTGCCGCGGCCGTGGAGGGCGGAGACCGGGTGGGGCTCGCCGAGGCCGAGGGACCACAGGGCGGTGGCGTCGGCCTCGGCGCTGGGGCCGTCGACCTTGTTGGCGCACAGCACCACAGGCTTGCCCGCGCGGCGCAGCAGCTTGACGACGGCCTCGTCGGTGTCGGTCGGGCCGACGACCGCGTCCACCACGAAGACCACCGCGTCGGCGGCCTCGATGGCGTACTCGGCCTGGGCGGCCACGGAGGCGTCGATGCCGAGGACGTCCTGCTCCCAGCCGCCGGTGTCGACGACCTTGAAGCGGCGGCCGGCCCACTCGGCCTCGTAGGTGACCCGGTCGCGGGTGACGCCCGGCTTGTCCTCGACGACCGCCTCACGGCGGCCGATGATGCGGTTCACCAGGGTCGACTTGCCGACGTTCGGGCGGCCGACGACGGCGAGGACGGGCAGCGGGCCGTGCCCGGCCTCCTCGATGGCGCCCTCGACGTCCTCGACGTCGAAGCCTTCCTCCGCGGCGAGCTCCATGAACTCCGCGTACTCGGTGTCACCGAGTGCTCCGTGGTCGTGCTGGTCGTTCATGAAGTCCGTTCCTCGTTCGTCAGCCGGGCCGCCGCACACAGGGCGGCCCCTCAAGTCTGGCTCAGCGCCCGGTGAGGCGCTTCGCGTTTTCCAGGTGGGCGGTCAGGCGCTCCTGGATGCGCACCGTGGCCTCGTCCAGGGCCTTGCGCGTACGCCGTCCGCTGCCGTCGCCCGCGTCGAACGGGTCACCGAAGACCAGGTCGACCCCGCTGCGCAGCGGCGGCAGCTGCCGTATCAGCCGGCCGCGGCGCTCGGTGCTGCCCAGCACCGCGACCGGGACGATCGGCGCGCCGCTGCGGACGGCGAAGTACGCCAGCCCGGCGCGCAGGGAGGCGAAGTCGCCCTCGCCGCGGGTGCCCTCCGGGAAGATCCCGAGGACGCCGCCGTTCTCCAGCACACCGAGGGCGTCGGTGATCGCGGTGCGGTCGACGGTCGTCCGGTCCACCTGGAGCTGCCCGATCCCGGTGAGGAAGGCGCCCAGCGGCCCGACGAACGCCTCCTTCTTGATCAGGAAGTGCACGGGGCGCGGCGCGGTGCCCATGAGCATCGGGCCGTCGATGTTGTGCGCGTGGTTGACGGCGAGGATGACCGGGCCGGACGCGGGAACGCGCCAGGCGCCGAGCACCCGCGGCTTCCACAGCCCGTACATCAGGCCGATGCCGATCCCCCGTCCGACCGCCGCGCCTCTCGCGGAGGGTGCGGTCACCTGGCGGCCTCGGCGGTGGCGTCGGCGGCCTGCGCGAGGGTGCCGCGCTTCTCCTCGACCAGGGTGACCACGCACTCGATGACCTGCTGGAGGGTGAGGTCGGTGGTGTCCACCTCGACGGCGTCGCCGGCCTTGGCCAGCGGGGAGGTCTTGCGGCTGGAGTCCGCCGCGTCGCGCTTGATCAGGGCCTCGCGGGTGGCGGACACGTCGGAGCCCTTGATCTCGCCGCTGCGGCGGGCCGCGCGGGCCTCCGGGGAGGCGGTGAGGAAGACCTTCAGGTCGGCGTCGGGCAGGACGGTGGTGCCGATGTCCCGGCCCTCCACCACGATGCCCTTCTCCGCGGCGGCGGCGATGGAGCGCTGGAGGGCGGTGATGATCGACCGCACCTCGGGGACCGCGCTGACCGCGCTGACCTTGGAGGTGACCTCCTGGGTGCGGATCGGGCCGGAGGCGTCCTGCCCGTCGACGGTGATCGCCGGGGCGGCCGGGTCGGTGCCGGACTCGATCACGGGCTTGCCGGCGGCGTTCGCGATCGCGGCCGGGTCGGAGACGTCGACCCCGCTGCTGATCATCCACCAGGTGATCGCGCGGTACTGGGCGCCGGTGTCCAGGTAGCTCAGGCCCAGCGCGGCGGCCACGGCCTTCGAGGTGCTCGACTTGCCCGTGCCGGAGGGGCCGTCGATGGCGACGATCACGGATTCCACGGTGTCGGACACCTTTCAGGTCTGCGGGACTCGGGTCTGCGGGGTGTTTTCCGCGGACGTGCCGCGGGATTTCTCCGCCGGGAGTGCGGGGAAGGGCGGACGGAACCGCCGGTGCACCCAGCACAAGGTTACCGAGTGCCGGAGGCGCTTCTTGCACCCGGAGGCACCCCCGGGGCCGCCCGGCGGCCCCGGCCCGCCCTCACCCGTCCGGCCCAGCCGCCGGCCGCCCCCGCCCGCCGCCCGGCTACTGCCGCAGCGACCAGCCCCGCTCGCGCAGGGAGGCGGCGAGGACGGGGGCCGCGGCCGGCTCGACCATGAGCTGCACCACGCCCGCCTGCTGACCGGTCGCGTGCTCGATCCGGACGTCCTCGATGTTCACGCCGACCCGGCCGGCGTCCGCGAAGATGCGCGCCAGCTCGCCCGGCTGGTCGCTGATGAGGACGGCGACCGTCTCATAGGCGGTGGGCGCCGCGCCGTGCTTGCCGGGGACGCGGGCCCGGCCGGCGTTGCCGCGCCGCAGGACGCCCTCGATGCCCCGGGCGCCGCCGAGCCGCTCGGTCTCGTCCGCCGCCTGGAGGGCGCGCAGGGACCGCACGGTCTCGTCGAGGTCGGCGGCGAGCCCGGCGAGGACGTCGGCGACGGGTCCGGGGTTCGCGGAGAGGATGTCGACCCACATCGCCGGGTCCGAGGCCGCGATCCGGGTCACGTCCCGGATGCCCTGCCCGCAGAGCCGGACGGCGGTGTCGTCGGCCTCCTCCAGCCGGGCGGCGACCATCGAGGAGACGAGCTGCGGGGTGTGCGAGACCAGGGCGACGGCCCGGTCGTGGGCGTCGGCGTCCATGACGACGGGGACGGCACGGCAGAGCGCCACGAGTTCCAGGGCGAGGTTGAGGACCTCGGTGTCGGTGTCCCGGGTCGGGGTGAGCACCCAGGGGCGGCCCTCGAAGAGGTCGGCGGTGGCCGCGAGCGGGCCGGAGCGCTCCTTGCCCGACATGGGGTGGGTGCCGATGTACGAGGTCAGGTCCACCCCGAGCGCCTCCAGCTCGCGGCGCGGGCCGCCCTTGACGCTGGCGACGTCGAGGTAGCCGCGGGCGAGGTCCGACTTCATCGCCCCGGCGAGGGTGGCGGCGACGTGCGCGGGCGGTACGGCGACCAGGGCGAGGTCGACGCGGCCCTCGGGCGCCTCGTCGGTGCCCGCGCCGAGGGCGGCCGCGGTGCGGGCCTGCGCGGCGTCGTGGTCGACGAGGTGGACGTGCACGCCGCGGCCCGCGAGGGCGAGGGCGGCGGAGGTGCCGATCAGTCCGGTTCCGATGACGAGCGCGGTTCTCACGGGGCGGTGTCCTAGGGGCGGGGTGCGGGCCCCTCGCGGGGGCGGAGGCGGGGGCGGGGTGGAGCGCTGGGGGTGTGTGCTGCGTTCAGCGTAGTCAGGGTGGGGGCGGAGGGGCCCGTGCGTCCAGCGGCCGGACCGGGCCGGGGCGAGCCGGGGCGGGCCGGGGCCCGGTCCAGGATCGGTCCGGTCGGTCCGGGGCCGGGTGGGACGTGCGGGGCCGGTCCGGCGGCGCGGCCCTGGCCCGCCCGGTCCGCGTTCAGGCGAACGGGCCGCCGGCCCCGAAGGCCGCGTCCGCGAAGCGCTCCCCCATGCGGCGGTGGGCGGCCGCGTCCGGGTGCAGTTCGTCGGGCAGCGGCAGCTCCGCGTAGTCGTCCGGGCCGTACAGCTCGCGCCCGTCGAGGTAGTGCAGGGCCGGGTCCTCGGCCGAGCGCCGCGCGACGATCCGGGCCAGCTCGTCCCGGATGACGCCGAGGGTGAGCTTCCCGGCCGCCCGTTCCGCCGGGTCGCCGGTGGCCAGGAAGCGGATGCGGCCGGTCGCGAGCCCGTCGAGGTCGGGGGCGCCCGGGCCCGGGGTGTCCTCGTGGATCGGGCAGAGGATCGGCGAGACCACGAGCAGCGGCACGTCCGGGTGGCCGTCCCGGATCGTGTCCAGGAAGCCGTGCACCGCCGGGCCGAAGGCCCGCAGCCGCATCAGGTCCAGGTTGACCAGGTTGATGCCGATCTTGACACTGATCAGGTCGGCCGGGGTGTCCCGTATCGCGCGGGCCGTGAACGGGTCGAGCAGCGCGCTGCCGCCGAAACCGAGGTTGATCAGCTCGACGTCCCCGCGGGAGGCGGCGAGCGCCGGCCAGATGGAGGTGGGCCCGGCCGCCTCGGAGCCGTGGCTGATGGAACTGCCGTGGTGCAGCCACACCCGGCGGCCCCGGTCCGGGACGGGCGCGACGGGGGCGTCGGTGCGCAGGGCGACGAGTTCGGTGGTCTCGTTGTGCGGCAGCCAGATCTCGACGTCCTTGTCCCGGTCCGGCAGGCCGGTGAACCGGATCGTGCCCGGGGTGCCGGCCCGGTACTCGGTGGTCCAGGTCGACATGTCGATGACGATCGTGTTCCCGCCGGCCACGCTGCCCCGGCCCGCGTGCTCTCCGTCGACCAGCAGCTCGTAGACGCCGTCCGGGCGGGGCGGGGCCCCGGTGTAGAGGCGCTTGGTGGGCAGGGTCTCCAGCTCGACGGCGGTGGCCCGGGTGCGCAGGGCGAGGCGTACGCCGGAGGGCTGGGACTCGACCATGGCGAGCTGCGGGTCGTCGCACTGGGCGCGGGCGCGCGCGGGCAGCCGGTGGGGCAGCACACCGTGCGCGGTGCGCTCCAGGTCCAGGGCGCCGCGCAGGAGCCCGGCGGTGACGGGGGTGGTGATCCAGCCGGGGTCGGTGGGGCGGGTGTCGGGGGTGTCCATGGAGTGCCTGGGGTCCTCGGGGTCGGGGGAGGTGGTGCGCGGGTACGGGGAAACGGCGAACGGGCGGGCCACCGGGATCAGGGCGGCGGCGCGGGCCAGTTCCGCAGCAGCGCGTCGAGGGCGTCGATCGACCGTTCCCAGCTCTGCTGCGCGTCCGGGGCGCTGTGGGCGAAGCCGCCGCTCGCCTCCAGGCCGACGAAGCCGTTGAACACGCTGCCGAGGAGGCGGACGGCGTGGGCGCCCTCCGACTCCGGGAGGTCGTAGCCGCGCAGGATCGCCCGCGTCATCCGCGCGTGGCGGACGCCCGCACTGGCCGCGGCCGTCTCCGGGGCCAGCGGGTACCGGGTGGCCGCCCAGCGGCCGGGGTGGCCGCGGGCGTAGTCGCGGTAGGCGTGGGCGAAGGCGGCCAGGGCGTCCTTGCCGGCCCGGCCCGCCAGCGCCTCGGCGGCGCGGTCGGCCAGCTCCTCCAGGGCGAGCAGGGCGATCCGGGTCCGGAGGTCGTCGGAGCTCCTGACGTGCGAGTAGAGGCTGGCGGCCTTGACGTCGAACCGCCGGGCGAGCGCCGAGACGGTCACCTGGTCGAAGCCGACCTCGTCGGCGAGTTCGGCCCCGGCCCGGGTGAGCCGTTCCGGGGTCAGCCCTGCACGCGCCATGCCCTCACCTTCCGTATCCCTTCCCCGAGTATGCATTTACCTACACCCCATAGGCAAATACCTTTGACGTTCCTCCGGTCCCCCGCCCGCGCTCGGCCGGGGGACGGACAGCGGGTACCCGCCGGGGCGCGGTGCCACCGCCCCCGGCCCGTGGCACGCCAGGATGCCGGGACGCGGGCGCCGGACGACGGGCGGCGCGTGGGACCGAGACGAGCGGAGCGACGAGATGGCGCAGACCTGCCGGAGGTCCGTCCTGGCGGCGGCCGGGGCGGCGGTACTGGTGGCCGGGTGCGGCGGCGGAGGCGGGGACGACGGGCCCTCCCCCACGGCCGGAGCCCCCACGGAGACGGGGACGCCGACCGGAGGCGCCGGGGGCGAGGAGCTGACGGGCACCGCCGAGGTCCCGGTCGGCGGGGGTGTGATCCTCAAGGAGCAGCGGATCGTGGTGACCCAGCCCGAGGAGGGCCGGTTCGAGGGGTTCTCGGCGGTCTGCACCCACCAGCAGTGCCTGGTCGGCTCGGTGACCGACGGCGCGATCGTGTGCCCCTGCCACGGCAGCCGCTTCGCCGTCGCGGACGGCGCGGTCCTGACGGGCCCCGCGACCCGGCCGCTGCCGGCGGAGCCGATCACCGTCGAAGGCGGCACGGTGCTGCGGGCCTGACCCGTGGGCCGCCGGTCCGGGCCGCGCGGTCACTCCCGTACCCTCCCCGCATGACCCCCGAGACCCTGGTGCGCGACCACACCGTCTACGCCTGTGTCATGGGGTCACGGGCCTTCGGTCTGGCCACGGAGTCCAGCGACACGGACCGCCGGGGCGTGTTCGTGGCGCCGGCCCCGCTGTACTGGCGCCTCACCAAACCGCCCACCCACATCGAGGGCCCGGCGGAGGAGCAGTTCTCCTGGGAGCTGGAACGTTTCCTGGAACTGGCCCTCCGCGCCAACCCGAACGTCCTGGAGTGCCTGCACTCCCCCCTCGTCGAGCACGCGGACGCCACCGGCCGCGAACTCCTCGCCCTGCGCGACGCGTTCCTCTCCCGCGAGGCGTACGGCACCTTCGTCCGCTACGCCCACGGCCAGCGCCGCCGCCTCGACACCCACATCCGCACGCACGGCGCCCCCCGCTGGAAGCACGCCATGCACCTGTTGCGGCTCCTGCTCTCCTGCCGGAACCTGCTCCGCACCGGCGAACTCGTCCTCGACGTCGGCGACGAACGCGACTCCCTGCTGGCCGTCAAGCACGGCGAGGTCCCCTGGCCCACCGTCGAGGCCCGCCTGACCCGCCTCACCACCGAGGCCGAGGCCGCCCTCCCCACCACCCCACTCCCCGCCGCCCCGGACCGCGCCCGCGTGGAGGACTTCCTCTTCCGCGTCCGGCGGGCCTCAGCCGAGGCGTATCCGTACGGGTAGCCGGTCCGCAGGCACTCCCCGGGGGACGGGTCGTCGTGCTCACACGTCCCAGGCCGTCGCCAGTTCCCGCAGGTCGGTGCGGTATTCGATGCGGTCGGTCCATTCGGTGGGCCAGGCGGCGGCGCCGAGGTGGGCGCCGGTGAAGGCGCCGGTGAGGCAGGCGAGGGAGTCGGAGTCGCCGCGGGTGCAGGCCGCGCGGCGGAGGGCGGTGAGGGGGTCGGTGGGGAACATCAGGAAGCAGAGGAGGCCGGTGGCGAGGGCCTCTTCCGCGATCCAGCCGTCGCCGGTGGCGAGGCAGGGGTCGAGCTCCGGTTCGGGGGCTGCCGCGGCGGCGGCCAGGCGTTCCAGGATGGCCAGGCACTCGTCCCAGCCGCGGGCGATGAACGCCTCCGGGGAGGCGTCGGCGGTGGAGCGGGTCCACAGGTCGCCGAGCCAGTCCCCGTGGTAGCGGGTGCGGTTCTCCAGGGCGTAGGAGCGGAGCAGGCCGACCAGGCCGGTGGGTTCGGCGCCCCGGGCGAGGAGGTGGACGGCATGGGCGGTGAGGTCGCTCGCGGCGAGGGCGGTCGGGTGGCCGTGGGTGAGCGCGGACTGCAACTGGGCGGCCCCCGCGCGCCGGTCGTCGCTCAGTCCGGGGGCGAGGCCGATCGGGGCGACGCGCATATTGGCGCCGCAGCCCTTGGAGCCGAGCTGGCCGGCGTCCTGCCAGGGCCGGTCGCCGTCGAGCTGCTCGCAGGCGACCAGGCAGGTGCGGCCGGGGGCGCGGTTGTTCTCCGGGGAGTGGTACCAGTCGACGAACTCCGCGCGCACGGGCTGCTCCAGGAGGGAGCCGGTGAGCGGGCCGCCGCCGGACATCGCGGTGCGCAGACCGCGCCCGAGGGCCAGGGTCATCTGGGTGTCGTCGGTGACGATCGCGGGTCTCGGGAGGTCCATCCCGCGCCAGGGGCCGAACTTCGCGAGGATCGAGGGCACGTCGTTGAACTCGGTGGGGAAGCCGAGCGCGTCGCCGAGGGCCAGGCCGAACAGGGCCCCGCTCGCGGCCCGCTTGCCGGTGGGCGGGGTGGACGTGCCGGTCCGGTCGGGGTGCGGGGTGGTGGTCATGGGCGCCGTCCTTCGGGTCGCAGCAGCGGTGGGTGCAGGGAGCGGGCCGTGCCCGCCCGGTGGAGCGCGGCGGGCTTGCCCCGGCCGCCGGTACGGCGCGCCCCGCCCTCGACGGGCTCGACGAAGCCGGGCGTGGCGAGGACCTTGCGCCGGAAGTTGGGCCGGTCCAGCTCGACGCCCCAGACCGTCTCGTAGACCTGCTGGAGCTCGCCGAGGGTGAACTCGGGCGGGCAGAACGCGGTGGCCAGGCAGGTGTACTCCAGCTTGGCGCCGATCCGTTCGTGCGCGTCGGCGAGGACGCGGTCGTGGTCGAAGGCGAGCGGCCCCGCCTCGTCGAGCGGGGTCCAGCGGGCACGGGCCGCGTCCCCGCCGCCGCGCGGTTCGGGCAGGTCCGGGACCAGGGCGGTGAACGCGACGGAGACGACGCGCATCCGCGGGTCGCGGTCCGGCTCGCTGTAGGTCCCCAGCTGCTCCAGGTGCGGACCGGCGGCGGACCCGTCGGCGGTCGCGGACCTGCCGCTGCCCGGGGACAGGCCGGGGCCGGCGGACAGGCCGGTCTCCTCGGCCAGTTCACGGCGGGCGGCGCTCTCCGCGGACTCGTCCGGCAGCAGGAAGCCGCCGGGCAGCGCCCACCTCCCCCGGTACGGCTCCTGGCCGCGCTCGACCAGGAGCACCTGGAGGCGTCCGCCGCGCACGGTGAACACGGCGAGGTCGACGGTCACGGCGAACGGCGGGAACGCGGCGGGGTCGTACCCCTCGGGCCGCCGCAACCCACCGGGCCCGCCGCCCGCGCCCGAGCCGCCGCCCGCACCGCCGGGCAGGCCCGTCCCGCCGGTCACCGGCGCCGCTCCGGGAGCGGGTCGGCGAACCGGAGGCCGTCCGCCAGGAGCGCGTCCACCGCCGCGACCGCGGCGGCGAGCCGCACCTCGTGCGGGCCGGTGACCTCGATGAACGGCCGCCCGGTGCGGGCCAGTTCCTCCCGGAAGCGCTCGGTCATCCACGGCCGCAGCTGCTCGCCGTCCCGCAGACCGTCGTCCTCGAAGGCGACCCCCTCGTGGTCGGTGAGGACCCACAGGTGCTGGGTCCGGGGCTCGGGGTCGGCCGGGTAGGGGCCGCCCAGGTACCGCTCGTGCCAGACCGTGGTCGCGAAGGCGTCCGTGTCGCAGACCAGGACCGGGGAGCCGGCCCGGGCGGCGGCCTCCTCGCGGGCGGCCTGCTCCTTGGCGATCACCGGGAACTCCTCGGAGGCGAACGCGACCCCGGACCAGTCCGCGCCGGGCCGCTCGGCCCGCAGCTCCGCGAGCTTGCGCTCGCTGTACTCCCTGCCGTACTCGGCGACATACCCGGTCCGCGCCCAGACGCCGCCGCGCGCCCGGTAGTGCTCGGCGAGGGCGAGGGCGAGCGTGGTCGTCCCGGTGGACTCGGCGCCGAGGACGACGACCCTGCGGGTCAGCCCGGCCCGGACCGGCGGGGCGAGGAAGTCCCAGCGCCCGGCCGGGTCCGCGCGTACGGCCGTACCGGACACCGGGTACGCGCTCCGGTCGGGGTCGACGCAGATATGCACCGCGCCCAGCCGGCGGGCGAGTTCGTCCCCGTACTCCTCCGACGTATAGACGGCATCCACCTGTTCGGGCACCGCTGTAGTGAAAACCTCCATATGGGCAGCCCATATGTCTTCGTCGTACAGGTCCACGGGGTGGTCATCCACCGCGCCGACCACCCGCACCTCCGGGTGGACCTCGCGCAGCCACGCCACCCGGTCGGCCAGCGGAACGCTCTCCACGGACGCGGCGCACACCAGCACGGTGAGGCGCTCGCACCGCTCGGCGGCGGTGCGGACGAGGTGGTGGTGGCCCGCGTGCGGCGGATAGAACTTGCCCAGCACCAGCCCGTGGCGCGGCCGGGACGCGGCCGAGCCCTGGGCGGGCCCCGGCTCCGGCCGGCTCATACGGCGGCCTCCACGGCCGGGCGGGCACCGGCGGCCCCCGCGGCGAGATCCCGCCGCCAGGCGCGCAGTCCGACGACGCACAGCGTCAGGAAGCCCGCGTAGAGCAGCGAGGTCAGATAGAGGTCCTTGTGGGCGTAGAGCGGGATGTAGACCACGTCCGCCGCGATCCACAGCCACCAGGACTCCAGCCGCTTGCGGCACTGCCCGTAGGTCGCCATCAGGGAGAGCGCGGTGGTCAGAGCGTCCCAGAAGGGCACGGTGGAGTCGGTGGCCCGGTCCAGCAAGACGGTGACGGCCGCGGTCCCCACCGCCCCCGCCGCGAGCAGCCACAGCCACTCGGTGCGGGTGGTGCGCCGCACGGGCAGCGTGCCGCCGGTCCCTGGTCCACCCCCGTGGGTCCAGGTCCACCAGCCGTACGCGGCGAGGGCGATGAAGACGATCTGGAGACCGGCGTCGGCGTACAGGCCCGCGCCGGTGAACAGCAGGATGAAGAACAGGTTGTTGGCGATCCCGATGGGCCAGTTCGCGATGTGCTGGCGGGCGACGAGCCAGACGCAGAGCGCGCCGCTGCCGAAGCCGAGGACCTCGACCCAGCTCACGGGCGTGCCGAGCAGGGTGAAGAGCGGTTGCTGCAAGGGCTGGAGCATCTCCCTGAGACTCACGACGACCTCCTTAATGGTCAGAGTGACCATAAAGGTTGGACGGCCGTCCCCACAAGGGGTTTCCGCACCAGAGGTTCCGCGCCCGGACGTGGAGAAGCCCGCGACCACGGGGGTCGCGGGCTCCTCGGGACCGTGCCGGAAGGGGGGCGAGGCGACCTAGAGGCCGACCTCCTTCATCAGCATGCCGACCTCGGTGTTGGTCAGCCGCCGCAGCCAGCCGGACTTCTGGTCGCCCAGGGTGATCGGCCCGAAGGCGGTGCGCACCAGCTTCTCCACCGGGAAGCCCGCCTCGGCGAGCATCCGGCGCACGATGTGCTTGCGCCCCTCGTGCAGGACGACCTCGACCAGGTAGTTCTTGCCGGTCTGCTCCACGACCCGGAAGTGGTCGGCGCGGGCGTAGCCGTCCTCCAGCTGGATGCCGTCCTTGAGCCGCTTGCCGACCTCGCGCGGCAGCGGGCCCTGGATCGCGGCGAGGTAGGTCTTCTTCACGCCGTACTTGGGGTGGGTCAGGCGGTGCGCCAGCTCGCCGTGGTTGGTGAGCAGGATGATGCCCTCGGTCTCCGTGTCGAGCCGCCCCACGTGGAACAGGCGGGTCTCGCGGTTGGTGACGTAGTCGCCCAGGCACTGGCGCCCGTCCGGGTCCTCCATGGTGGAGACGACACCGGCCGGCTTGTTCAGCGCGAAGAACAGGTACGACTGGGTCGCGACGGTCAGGCCGTCGACCTTGATCTCGTCCTTCTCCGGGTCGACGCGCACGCCCTGCTCGATCACGATCTCGCCGTTGACCTCGACGCGGCCCGCGTCGATCAGCTCCTCGCAGGCGCGCCGGGAGCCCATGCCGGCCCGGGCGAGGACCTTCTGCAGGCGCTCGCCCTCCTCCCCGGAGGTCTTCGGGGTCCCGCTCACGGGCTTGTTCGCGTACCGCTCGCGGTTGCGCTCCTCGGCGCGGGCGTCGTACTCGCGTGAGCGGGCCGGGGTGGTGCGCCCGCCGCCGCGCTGCGGGGACTGGCGGGGGCCGCCCTTGGCGCCGCCCCGGGCCGCGCCGCCGCGGCCCTTGCGGGGCTCCTCGGTGCCGCCCACGTCGTAGCGCCGCTCCTCGGGACGCGGCTTGCGCGGACGGCCGCCGCCACCGCCCTGCCGGTCGTCACGGCTGTTGCCGGCGCCGCGGTAGTTGCCGCGCCCGCCGCCGCTGCTGCCGCGGCCGCCGCTGTTGCCACCACGGCTCCCGCCGTTGTTTCCGCTGCTGTTCCTGCCGCTGCTGCTTCGCATCAAAGTTCCATCAGTCGTCTGCGTCCTCACGGCCCGGCGCATCCGGTGCGTCCGGGTCGAACGACGGGAGCCCCTCCTGCGTCTCCGCCTCGATCGCGTCCGCCTCGGGGAGGAAGGGCGCGAGTTCCGGCAGTTCGTCCAGGCCGCGCAGGCCCATCCGCTCCAGGAAGTAGTTCGTCGTCCTGTACAGGATCGCACCTGTTTCGGGTTCCGTGCCCGCCTCCTCGACCAGACCCCGCTGGAGGAGGGTGCGCATCACGCCGTCGCAGTTCACCCCGCGCACCGCGGAGACCCGCGACCGGCTCACCGGCTGGCGGTACGCGACCACGGCGAGGGTCTCCAGGGCGGCCTGGGTGAGGCGGGCGTGCTGCCCGTCGAGGACGAAGCGCTCGACGGCGGCGGCGTGCTCGGGGCGGCTGTAGAAACGCCAGCCGCCCGCGACGAGCCGCAGCTCGAAGCCGCGGCCCTGGACGGTGTACTCGTCGGCCAGCTCCCGCAGCGCGTCCGCGACGGCCCGGCGGGGGCGTTCCAGCACCTTGGCGAGGTGCTCCTCGGTCGCGGGCTCGTCGACGACCATGAGCACGGCCTCCAGCGCGGGCTTGAGCGCCGGCTGCTCCTCCTCGCCCACTGGTGCGCTCACGCCTTCTCCTCCTTCACGTCCTGCTCCACGATCCGGTCGAACTCGTCGGTGACGGTGACGTCCTCCCCGGCACCCCCGGCCCAGGTGACGGTCAGCTCGCCCAGTGCCTCCGGCTGCTCCAGCACGAGCGCCTTCTCCCGGTAGAGCTCCAGCAGCGCGAGGAAGCGGGCGACGACGGTGAGGGTGTCGTCCACACCCTCGGTCAGCTCCCGGAAGGTCGCGCTGCCGCGCTCCCTGAGCAGCCCGACGACCACCTCGGCCTGCTCCCGGACGCTGACCAGGGGCGCGTGGATGTGGTCCACGTACACCTGGGGCTTCGGCTTGGGCTGCATGGCCTTGACCGCGAGCCTGGCGAAGCCCTCGGGGCCGATGCTGATGACGACGTCGGGCAGCAGCTCGGCGTGGTGCGGCTCCAGCCCGACGGTCCGCGGGAAGCGACGGGCCTCGTCGTCGAGCCGGCCCTCGAAGATCTGCGCGATCCGCTTGTACGCGCGGTACTGGAGCAGCCGGGCGAAGAGCAGGTCCCGCGCTTCGAGCAGCGCGAGGTCGGCCTCGTCCTCGACCTCGGCGGCGGGCAGCAGCCGGGCGGCCTTGAGATCGAGCAGGGTCGCGGCGACGACGAGGAACTCGGTCGTCTGATCGAGGTCCCAGTCCGGCCCCATGGCCCGGATGTGCGCCATGAACTCGTCGGTCACCTTGGACAGGGCGACCTCGGTCACGTCCAGCCGGTGCTTCGAGATGAGCTGCAGCAGAAGGTCGAACGGCCCCTCGAAGTTCGCCAGCCGCACGGTGAACCGCCCGTCCCCGGCGGTATCGGGGCCTTGCGCCCCGGGCGGGCCCGCGTCCCCGGGGGCGTCACGCACGTCCTCCGGGGACGCGGGCTGGCTCACGCCCTCTGTGGCGTCGGCCGACCCCGCCTGCGCGGGCACCGCTCCGGCCCCGCCCGGCCCGGGCGGGGCCGGAGCGTCGGCAAGTGCGACCGGGCCAGCCACCGGAGACACGCCCACGCCCGTGGCCGCGCCCGCCGCCGGGCTCGCGGCAAGCGGTTCGGCCGAACCGAAGGCGGGGGCGTTCGCAGGAACGCCCCTCGAAGGCGCGCCCGTCTCCGGGACGGCGGCCCGAACCGGGTCAGCCTGGGCAGGCGGCCCGCCGGGGTTCGCGGCACGCGTGCCCGCCGCAGGCCCGGCAGCAACCGACGCGCGCGCGTCGGGGGCGGGGCTGTCCAGCGCCCCGATGTTCCCCGGGGGCTCGGCTGTCTCCGGAACGGCGACCCGGCCCGCGTCGGGAGGAACGTCCCCCGAAGACGCGCTCGTCCCCGACGAGACGACGGCCCCGCCCGGGTCAGCCGGGTCCGAAGGCGCGCCCGTCTCCGGCGGGACGACAACCCCACCCGGTTCGGTCGGGTCCGAAGCGCCGGCGGCGCCCCCCGGGGCCGCCGGCGGACGCGACGCCCCCGGGCCGCGGCCCAGGGCGCGGCGGGACGGGGGGCGGGACGTTTCGTCGGGCGGGGGCATGGTGGTCCAGGGGGCGGCGCGGGTGGGCGAGGACGCAGGTTATCGCGTCCGGCCGGGTCAGCGGCCGCGCAGCCGGCGGACCAGGATGCTCGCGTCGCCGCGCTGTTCCAGGTCCGCGAGGACGACCGCGACCGCCTCGCGGACGATCCGGCCGCGGTCGACCGCGAGGCCGTGCTCGCCGCGCAGCACCAGGCGCGCGTGTTCGAGGTCCATCAGTTCCTCGGCCGACACATAGACGGTGATCTTCTCGTCGTGCCGTTCGCGCCCGCTGGGCCGCCGGTTGACCCCGCGCCCGCGCCGCCGGGGCGCGCCCGCGGCCTCGGGAGCGGCGGCCGGTCCCGCGCCCGTCGCCGCGGCCGGCGCCCGCCGGGCCCGCGGCGTGCCGCCGCCCGCCGCGTCACCGCCGCGGCTGCGCTGCTCGCCGACGGTCTCCGCGTCCGCGGTGGCGTGCTCCTGCGGCTCCTCCGGAGCCGCACCCTCCGTCGCGGGCGCGCTCTCACCGGCCGGCGCGGGCACCCGCGGCTCGCCGTTCGCCTGCTTGCGCGGAGTGGACGCCTGCAGCGCCGTGCCCCCGGTCGTACGGAACAGCTCGTCGGCCCCGGGCAGACTCACTCGGCGTGACACCGGGCGAGCACCTCCCTGGCGAGCTGGCGGTAGGCGGCCGCGCCCACGGAGTTGGACGCGTAGGTGGTGATGGGCTCACCGGCGACCGTGGTCTCCGGGAAACGCACGGTCCGGCCGATGACCGTGTGGTAGACGTGGTCGTCGAACGCCTCGACGACCCGCGCCAGCACCTCGCGGCTGTGCACCGTGCGGGAGTCGTACATCGTGGCGAGGATGCCGTCGAGCTCCAGGTCGGGGTTGAGCCGCTCCTGGACCTTCTCGATGGTCTCGGTCAGCAGCGCCACCCCGCGCAGCGCGAAGAACTCGCACTCCAGCGGGACGATCACCTTGTGCGCGGCGGTCAGCGCGTTGACCGTGAGCAGGCCGAGGGAGGGCTGACAGTCGATCACGATGTAGTCGTAGTCGGACATCAGCGGCTTCAGCGCGCGCTGGAGCGTGGACTCGCGCGCGACCTCGCTGACCAACTGCACCTCTGCGGCGGAGAGGTCGATGTTGCTCGGCAGCAGGTCCATGTTGGGCACGGCCGTCTTGAGCAGCACCTCGTCCGCCGACATCCCCCGCTCCATGAGCAGGTTGTAGACGGTGAGGTCGAGTTCCATCGGGTTGACGCCGAGGCCCACGGAGAGCGCGCCCTGCGGGTCGAAGTCGACGAGGAGCACCCGGCGGCCGTACTCGGCGAGCGCCGCGCCCAGGTTGATGGTCGACGTGGTCTTGCCGACGCCGCCCTTCTGGTTGCACATCGCGATGATCTTCGCGGGGCCGTGGTCGGTCAGCGGGCCCGGGATCGGGAAGTACGGCAGGGGCCGGCCGGTGGGGCCGATCCGCTCGCGGCGCTGGCGCGCGGCGTCGGGCGCGAGGGTGGCCGCGTACTCGGGGTCGGGCTCGTACTCGGCGTCGGGGTCGTAGAAGTGCCCCTCGGGGACTTCCTCGTAGGCGGCGAAGTGGGTGGACTCTCGGCCACTCTCGTTGCCGGCCGTGGCGTTCACGTATGGGCCGTCCATCGTCTTCATCGTGTGGGGTGTCGTCAGGTGCGTCGGCTGCTGGTGCGTCGCCGGCGAGCGGAGGGCGACGGAGCCGGCGGCATCGGGTCCGGCCGACGGGTCCGAGCCCGCCGCGACCGCTCCTGGCCGTCCACCCCCGGGAGTAAATGTCGACTCATTCACAAGTCGTCTTACCTCCTTGGATGTGACCAGGACACTTATCGATAGGTCAGCGTGGCACCATGCCGACGGTTGGCGACTCTATGGCGTGTCACCGGTCCGCAGCAACACAATCCGCCGGACCCGGCCCGATGTGTCGGTAATCGAACTCCCCTCTGTCAAGGGCGCACGCCCCTTTTCACGTGCCTCGGTGCGCCGGTTTCGGGGGTGGGCGAAACGGTTAAAGGGTTACGTTCGAGACGAGTTGATCGCCCGCGCGGGGCCCGGACGCACATGTCCGGCCGGACCTTGCTTCCCAAGGACCGGCCGGACACGAGAGGTTGACGGCGCGGGTTGACCCCGGCGCCGGGGAACTCAGACCAGCAGGGTGTGCAGCTCCACGCTCTCCAGGCCGTGCGCCTCGGCGACCTCCTGGTAGACGACCTTGCCGTCATGGGTGTTGAGGCCCTTGGCCAACGCGGGGTCACGGCGCAGCGCCTCGACCCAGCCGTTGTTCGCCAGCGACACGATGTACGGCAGCGTGGCGTTGGTGAGCGCGTAGGTGGAGGTGTTGGGGACCGCGCCGGGCATGTTGGCGACGCAGTAGAAGACCGAGTCGTGCACCGTGAAGGTCGGCTCGGCGTGGGTGGTCGGACGGGAGTCCTCGAAGCAGCCGCCCTGGTCGATGGCGATGTCGACAAGGACACTTCCTGGCTTCATCTTGGCGACCAGCTCGTTGGTGACCAGCTTCGGGGCCTTGGCGCCGGGGATGAGCACCGCGCCGATGACGAGGTCGGCCTCGACGACGGCCCGCTCCAGCTCGTAGGCGTTGGAGACGATCGTCTGCACCTTGGTGCCGAAGATCCGGTCGGCCTCGCGCAGCTTGTTGATGTCCTTGTCGAGCAGGGTGACGTGGAAGCCCATGCCGACGGCGATCTGGGTGGCGTTCCAGCCGGAGACGCCGCCGCCGATGACCACGGCACGGCCGGCGTGGGTGCCGGGGACGCCGCCGGGCAGGACGCCGCGCCCGCCGGCCGAGCGCATCAGGTGGTACGCGCCGACCTGCGGGGCGAGCCGGCCCGCGACCTCGGACATCGGGGCGAGCAGCGGCAGGGCGCGGCTCGCGGTCTCGACGGTCTCGTAGGCGATGGCGGTGGTGCCGGACTCCAGGAGGGCGTCCGTGCACTCGCGGGAGGCCGCGAGGTGCAGGTAGGTGAAGAGGGTCTGGTCCTTGCGGAGGCGGTGGTACTCCTCGGCGATGGGCTCCTTGACCTTGAGCAGCAGGTCGGCGGTGGCCCAGACCTCGTCGGCGGTGGGCAGGATCTGCGCGCCTGCGGCGACGAACTCCTCGTCCGTGATCGAGGAGCCGAGGCCGGCGGACTGCTCGATGACGACCTGGTGGCCGTGGCGCACCAGCTCGTGCACGCCGGCGGGGGTGATGGCCACCCGGAACTCGTTGTTCTTGACCTCGCGGGGGATGCCGACCTTCACGTCGATCACGGTCCTTGGCTCAGAGGGAAAAAAGCGGTCAATGCCATGGATACCCAGACGCACCTGGGCGCACCGGGACACGCCACGTGAACACGCAGCTCGACCAGTCTAATGAAGGACTTCCCGCTGTCTAGCCTTGCAAAGCATTAATCTTCTTCGGAACCACTGCGGATTTCGTAGGCGGAACCCTCCTCTCCAAGGAGCCTTTCCGCTGCGTGGCGGTGCAGTTGCGCTGCGGAGACGTCCCCGAGCCGCTCCAGGGTGTCGGCCAGCCTGAGCTGGAGAGCGGCCTGGAGACGGGTGTCCCCGGCCTCCCGCGCCCACTCGGCCGCCTCCCGGCAGGTGCGCAGCGCCTCCTCGGGCCGGCCCGCGTACTCCTGCACCCGCGCGGCCTCGCTGAGCGCCCGCGCCCGGGCGGGGACGTCGCCGAGCCTGCGGTACCCGGCCACGGCGGCCCGCCAGTGGCGCAGCGCCTCGCCGTACCGGCCCGCGTAGGTGTGCACCGAGCCGAGCCGCCCGTAGAGGCGGGCCTCGTCCGCGTACTCGCCGCGGGACTGGCGCTGGGCCAGGGCGCGGCCGTACCAGTCGGCGGCCCGGTTCCAGTCCTCCAGCTCCTGGTAGGCGCCGCCGACGGATTCCATCGCGCGGCCCGTGGCGTAGGCGTCGCCGCCGAGCCGTCCGGCGTCGAGGGCGGCCCGGTAGCGGGCCAGTGCCTCCCGGGTGCGGCCGGTCCGGGCGTCCAGGTCGGCGAGGTTGAGCAGGGCCGCGGCGCGCTCCCGGTGCAGGCCCCGGCGCCCGGCGACGTCCAGCACCAGGCGGTGCAGCCCGTACAGCTCGGGGGCGGCGGCCTCGGTGCCGCAGTGCGCCGCCAGGGCCCTGACCAGCGCGGACACCAGCCGGCGGGCGAGGGTGTCCAGCTCCCCGTCGTCGACGGCGAGCCGGGCGGCGGCCAGCAGGGCAGGGCGGCCGTCCCGCAGCCACTCGGCGGCCTCCTCGACGGTGGCGAAGCGCAGGGCCCTCGGCAGCGCGGCCAGCTTCCGGCGCGCCGGGGTGCCCTCGGGCTCGGTGATCGCCCGGCAGGCCTGGAGCCGGCGCACGGTCCGCTCCAGCATCCGGGCCCGGGCGAGCTGGATCTCGGCGGGCCGGTCGGTGGCCTCCATCAGGGCGCGCAGATGACCGGCGAGGCAGCCCGGGACCTCGAAGCCGTCCTCGCCGCGCCGGTGCAGCAGCCCGGCGGTGGCCAGGTCGTCGAGGGTGGTGCGCGCTGCGGACACCGTGCAGCCCGCGAGGGCGGAGGCGGTGTGGGCGTCGGCCCGGCCGGCGGGGGCGAGGGCGAGAAGTCGCAGTATCCGGGCGGCCGGCGCCGGCAGGGCCTCGTGGACCAGGCGGAACGCCCGGACCAGGGGGCGCGCGGCATGCGGGTGCTCACCGTCGACCGGGAGCGCCCGGAGCTGCTTGACGGCGTCGGCCACGGAGGAGCCCGGCCGGGCGGCCAGCCAGCCGCCGACCAGGAGCAGCGCGGCCGGCTGCCCGCCGCACTCCTCGGCCACCGTCTCGGCGGCCTGCGGGTCGACGGTGATGCGGACCTCGCCGGTGAAGGCGGTGAGCATTTCGATGGCGGATTTGGGGTCCATCCCGCCCAGGGTGCAGGGGCGGACGCCCGGGATGCCCGTGAGGGGCCCCTCGGCGACGGCGACGACGAGGGCGTCCGGGTTCTCCGGGATCAGCAGGTCCACCTGCTCGGCGTCGCGGGCGTCGTCCACCAGCAGCACGGCCCGGCGGACCGCCAGGGCCTCGCGGACCGCCTCGGTGAGTTCGTCCTCCCCCGCGCCGGGCGGCGAGGCGGTGCCGAGCTCGTCGAGGAGCCCGCGGGCGGCCTGGTCCAGCGGGACGGGGCGGCCGCCGGGCTCGGTCAGCCGGATGCGCAGCAGCCCGTCCGGGTAGCGGTCGGCGACGGAGCGGGCGAACTCCTCGGCGAGGGCGGTACGCCCCGAGCCGGGGCGGCCCGCGACGAGGAGGACCCGGGCGCGGGGGGCCTTGCGGCCGGCGAGGGTGTCGAGTCCGGCGCGCTCGATGTCGGCGTGCAGGGACTTGAGTTCGCGCTGCCGGCCGAGGAAGCCGGGCCGTCTGCCGGGGGTGCGGTCACGCGAGCCGGACCGGATGTCGTCCGTCCGGTCGGGGCCGACCGGGTCCAGCGCCTGATCCGTCACGGGCCACGCTCCGTCCGCGCACGAGCCGAGCCCGCCGGGGCTCCGCACGGGCGTTGCGAGCCTAGTTCACGGACCGGGACGTTCCCGGCGGCACGGACGGGTACGGGACCCGGACCCCTCGATCGGATCAACTGATCGTCACACTTGGAGGTCTGAGGGCCCGTCACCCGGCGGTCCCGGCGGACCGGGCGGGCGGCCTACGCCTCGAACGGCCGGGCCGGCCACGGCGCGTCGGCGGGCCGCAACGCGTCCACGCCCTCGCCGTTCAGGGCCGCCGTCGCCGACAGCACGCCCACCACCAGGCAGGTGTTGTGCAGTTCACCGGCGAGCACCCCGCGCGCCAGCTCCTCCAGCGGCACCCGGGCGAGTTCCATGTCTGCCTCCTCCTCGGAGACCGTGAACCGCTCCCCCTCCGCCTCGGAGAGGTCGCGCGCCAGGAAGATCCGCACGGCCTCGTCGCAGCCGCCCGGGGTGGTGTACACGTCGGTGAGCACCCGCCAGTCCTCGGCCTTGACGTGCGCCTCCTCGTACAGCTCGCGCTGGGCGGCGTGCAGCGGGTTCTCGCCGGGGACGTCGAGCAGACCGGCCGGGATCTCCCACAGCTTGTGCCGGACGGGGTGCCGGTACTGGCGCAGGACCAGGACCCGGCCCTCCTCGTCCAGGGCGAGCACCGCGACCGAGCCCGGGTGGACCTGGTAGTCGCGGGTGACGACCGACCCGTCGGGCATGACGACGCTGTCGGTGCGGACGCTCGTCTTGTTGCCCCGGAACGGCGTCGCGGTCGCGGTGACCGGCCACTCCTCGGGCGTGTCCTTGAGGGTCATCGAAGCGTCCTTCCACAGCGCGCACACGGAAACCGGGGCGCCGCCCGCGAAGGGCGCGCACCCCGGTCAACCGTATCGTCTGCGGATCAGCGGATCAGTCGCCCGTGCCCGCCTGCTGGCGCTCGACGGCCGCCTTCACCAGGCCCGCGAAGAGCGGGTGCGGGCGCGTCGGGCGCGAGCGCAGCTCCGGGTGGGCCTGCGTGGCGACCAGGTAGGGGTGCACATCGCGCGGGTACTCGACGTACTCCACCAGCTTGTTGTCCGGGGAGGTGCCCGAGAAGAGGATGCCCGCCTTCTTCTCCAGCTCCGCGCGGTAGGCGTTGTTCACCTCGTAGCGGTGGCGGTGGCGCTCCTCGATGTAGGGCTGGTCGTCGTAGACCTCGCGCACGATCGAGCCCTCGGCGAGCTTGGCCGGGTAGAGGCCGAGGCGCATGGTGCCGCCCAGGTCGCCCGCGCCCTCCACATAGGCGAGCTGCTCCTCCATGGTGGAGATCACCGGGTGCGCGGTGGCCGCGTCGAACTCGGTGGAGTTGGCGTCGGGGATCTCGGCCAGGTTCCGGGCGGCCTCGATCACGATGCACTGGAGGCCCAGGCAGAGGCCGAGCAGCGGCACCTTGTGCTCACGGGCCCAGCGGATCGCGCCGACCTTGCCGTCCACCCCGCGCTCACCGAAGCCGCCGGGGATCACGATGGCGTCCACGTCGCCGAGCTGCTTCTCGGCGCCGGCCTGGGTCTTGCAGTCGTCCGAGGTGACCCACTTGACCTTCACCCGGGCCTTGTTGGCGAAACCGCCGGCGCGCATCGCCTCGGTCACCGACAGATAGGCGTCGGGCAGGTCGATGTACTTGCCGACCAGGGCGACGGTGACCTCGTGGTCGGGGTTGTGCACCCGGTCCAGCAGGTCGTCCCAGGTCGTCCAGTCCACGTCGCGGAAGGGCAGGTCGAGCTTGCGCACCACATAGGCGTCCAGGCCCTCGGTGTGCAGGACCTTCGGGATGTCGTAGATCGACTTGGCGTCGATGGCGGCGACCACGGCGGCCTCGTCCACGTCGCACATCAGGGAGATCTTGCGCTTGATCGCGGTCGGCACGTCCCGGTCGGCGCGCAGCACGATCGCGTCCGGCTGGATACCGATGTTGCGCAGGGCGGCGACCGAGTGCTGGGTCGGCTTGGTCTTCAGCTCGCCGGACGGGCCGATGTAGGGCAGCAGGGAGATGTGCACCACGAACACGTTGTCCCGGCCCACCTCGTGGCGGACCTGGCGGACGGTCTCCAGGAACGGGAGCGACTCGATGTCGCCGACCGTGCCGCCGACCTCGGTGATGACCACGTCGACGTCGTCGGTGGCCATCCGGCGGATGCGCGACTTGATCTCGTTGGTGATGTGCGGGATGACCTGCACGGTGTCGCCCAGGTACTCGCCGCGCCGCTCCTTGGCGATGACCTGCGAGTAGACCTGGCCGGTGGTGACGTTGGCGGAGCCGTCGAGGTCGACGTCGAGAAAGCGCTCGTAGTGGCCGATGTCCAGGTCGGTCTCGGCGCCGTCGTTGGTGACGAACACCTCACCGTGCTGGAAGGGGTTCATCGTGCCCGGGTCGACGTTCAGGTACGGGTCGAGCTTCTGCATCGTGACCCGCAGGCCCCGTGCCTTGAGGAGCGCGCCGAGGCTGGAGGCCGTGAGGCCCTTGCCGAGGGAGGAGGCGACACCCCCGGTGACGAAGATGTGCTTGGTCGTCATGGTGTTGGGCGGCATCGCCAAGAGGGGGCTCCCGTGGTCGCGTGGTGGGGTGCGTCCGGCGTCCGGCCTGGTGGCGGGGACGGCGTCGCTGCGGTTTCGGCGGCGAGTCCGACTCGGGACGGCCACCGGTCCACGGGGTACCAGGGTATCAGCGACGGCGCACCGTCGCTTCCAGCCGATCCGGCCGTATACGGTCCGGGGCACGCCGCGGCCGGACGGCGGGACAACCGCTCGGCGCACCCCACCTGCCGCTCACCCGTTCGGCGCAATAACGTTGCCAGGACACCTGCGCGGACCCCCTGTGCGCGTCGTATCCTGCTCGGACACTCGCTGCCGAGCAGCACCGGACAGGCGGCGTTTCCCAGCCCGCCGGCCGGGCGGACGGCCCCCCACACCAGTCGAGTGGCGACACCGCCACGACGGTGGTTCCGGGTCGCCGCGGCTCGTCAACGACCCTTGACCGCAGTAACCGCAGTAACCGCAGACCGCAGTAAGCGCCCCGCGGGGCGGACGTGGCCGTTCGACTGGAGATGCACGTGGCCGGGCGCATCGAGGACTACGCACTCATCGGAGACATGCAGACCGCAGCACTGGTCTGCCGGGACGGCACGGTGGACTGGCTGTGCCTGCCCCGCTTCGACTCGCATGCCGTCTTCGCCGGTCTCCTCGGCACCGAGGAGCACGGCTTCTGGCGGCTCGGCCCGGCGTTCGGCGCGGACTCCGCGCCGCCGTCGGCCGACCGCCGGCACTACCGGGGCGACTCCCTGATCCTCGAATCGGAGTACGACACACCGCGCGGCACGGTGAGAGTGACCGATTTCATGCCCCCGCGCGACGGGGCCCCTCAGCTCATCCGGATCGTGGAGGGCGTCAGCGGCCGGGTGCCGATGCGCTCCGAGCTGAGGATGCGGTTCAGTTACGGCCGGATCACGCCGTGGGTGCACAAGGTCGGCAACCGCACGGTCGCGGTGGCCGGTCCGGACTCGGTGTGGCTGGACACCGAGGCCGACACCTACGGCAAGGACCTCACCACCTACTCCGACTTCACCGTCTCCCCCGGTGAGCGGATCGCGTTCACCATCAGCTGGCAGCCCTCCCACCGGGACCAGCCCGCGCTGCCCGAGCCCGAGGCGTCGCTGGAGGCCACGGCGGACTTCTGGCGCGAGTGGGTCGACCACTGCACCTACCACGGCCCCTACCGGGAGGCGGTGGTCCGCTCCCTGATCACGCTGAAGGCGCTGACCTACGCGCCGACCGGCGGGATCGTCGCCGCGCCCACCACCTCGCTGCCCGAGGAGATCGGCGGCGTCCGGAACTGGGACTACCGCTACACCTGGCTCCGGGACGCGGCGATCACCCTCTCCTCGCTGCTGCGCACCGGCTACCGCGAGGAGGCCCGCGCCTGGCGCGAGTGGCTGCTCCGCGCGGTCGCGGGCGACCCGGAGAACCTCCAGATCATGTACGGCATCGCCGGTGAACGGGAGCTGGGCGAGGCCGAGTTGGACTGGCTGCCGGGCTACGAGAACTCCCGCCCGGTCCGCGTCGGCAACGGCGCCGCCCACCAGCTCCAGCTCGACGTCTACGGCGAGGTCACCGAGGCCCTGCACCTGGCGCACATGACCGGGCTGAACCGCAACGACTACGCCTCCCTCCTCCAGCTCAAGCTGATCCAGTACCTGGAGAAGCACTGGGACCAGCCCGACGAGGGCATCTGGGAGGTCCGCGGCCCGCGCCGGCACTTCGTCCACTCCAAGGTCATGGCCTGGGTCGCCGTCGACCGCACCATCAAGCTCATCGAGTCCGGCGACGCGGACGGGCCGCTGGAGCGCTGGCGCGAGCTGCGCGAGGACATCCACCGGGACGTCTGCGAGAAGGGCTACGACCGGGAGCGGAACACCTTCACCCAGTCCTACGGCTCCAAGGAGCTGGACGCCTCCCTGCTGCTCATCCCGCAGATGGGCTTCCTGCCGCCGGACGACAAGCGGGTCATCGGCACCATCGAGGCGATCCAGCGGGAGCTGTCCACCGAGGACGGCTTCATCCTGCGCTACCCGACCGAGGGCTCGGACGCGGGAGTCGACGGCCTGCCCGGCGACGAGGGGGCGTTCCTCGCCTGCTCGTTCTGGATGGCGGACGACCTGGCGATGATCGGCCGGGTCGACGAGGCCCGCAAGCTCTTCGAGAAGCTGCTGAACCTCCGCAACGACCTGGGCCTGCTCGCGGAGGAGTGGGACCCGCGCCTCCAGCGGCAGGTGGGCAACTTCCCGCAGGCGTTCAGCCACGTCCCCCTGATCGACACGGCCCTGCGGCTGACCGCCTCCGGCGCGTACGGCGGCTGACCGGCGCCGGGCCGGGTCAGGCGGCGGGGCCGTCGGCGAGGAAGCCGGCCGGGTCAGGCGTCGGCGGGGCCGTCGGTGTCGGTGTCGGCGAGGAACTGCTCCTCGCACCAGGCCACGGCGTCGTCGCGGGTGCGCAGCCAGGCCCCGGGGTGGCCGTCGGCCTGCGCCAGGAACGGTTCCTGGACGGCGACGGCGACGCGGTGGCCCTGTCGTTCGAGGTCCGCGAGGGTGGCGGAGAGCATCGTGGCGGGGCCCGCGGTGATGACGGTGACCGCCGTGAGGTCCAGGACCAGCCCGCCGGGTTCGGCGGGGACGGCCTCCTCCACCGCGTTCAGGAGCTGCTCGGTCTCGGTGAACTCCAGATCGCCCTGGGCGCCGACCACGACGATCCGCCGCGGGTCGCGGTCCAGGGCCGCGGCCCGCTCGGGGTCGCGGGCGCGGGAGGAGCGGGCCGCGTCGACGGTGTCGGTGACGGTGGCCGTCAGATGGACCGGGACCTGCATCAGGTGCAGGGCGAAGCGTTCGGACATCTCGGTGAGGGCGGCCACGCCCCGCACCGAATTGCCCTCCGCGTCCAGCGGCGGGCTGTAGAGGGCGACGCCGAAACGGCCCGGACTGACCGCGATCAGCCCGCCGGCGACCCCGCTCTTGGCCGGCAGACCGACGTTCAGCAGCCACTGCCCCGCGCCGTCGTACATCCCGCAGGTGGCCATGATCGCCAGGGTGCGCACCGCGACGTCCTGGGCGACGACGCGTTCGCCGGTGACCGGGTTGCGGCCGCCCGTGGCCAGGGTCGCGGCCATGACCGCCAGGTCGGCGGCGGTGACGCGGACCGAGCACTGGCGGAAGTAGGTGTCGGTCACGGAGTAGGGGTCGTCCTCCAGCGATCCGGCGGAGCGCATCAGATAGGCGAGCGCGCGGTTGCGGTCGCCGCTGGCGGCCTCGGAGGCGTACACCTCCTCGTCGTAGTCCAGGCGGCGGCCGGCGAAGGCCGAGAGCCGGTCCAGGATGCGGGCGGAGCGCGCCGCGGGGTCGGCGGCCTTCACCAGGGCGGTGGTGGCGACCGCGCCGGCGTTGACCATCGGGTTGGCGGGCCGCCCGGTGCCCGGCTCCAGGCTGATGGCGTTGAACGCCTCACCGCTCGGCTCCGCGCCGACCCGTCGCAGCATCTCCTCGGGCCCCAGGTCGCTCAGGGCCAGGGCGTAGACGAAGGGCTTGGAGACCGACTGGATGGTGAAGAGGGTGTCGGACTTCCCCGCCTGGTAGCGGCGGCCGGCCATGCTGGTGAGGGCGATCCCGAAGTCGTCCGGGTCGGCCTGGGCGAGCTTGGGGATGTAGGAGGCGACCTCGCCGCCGCTCAGCGCGCCGATGCGCGCGTGGAGTTCCCTGAGAGATTCCGTCACCGAATCCATGAACGCCTCGCGCCTTCCGTTCCCGGACGCCCCCTGGGCCGGTGGCCGGCCCGGCCGTGCTCACTGTAAGGACGGCTCCGCGGCGGCCACAGCCGAAGGCGGCCGGGCGGGTGACCCGCCGGGCAGGCCGCTGCCCGCTCGCGGGCCGGGCCGGTGGCGCCGTGTTCACCGGCCCGGGTAGCGTCCGGCAGCATGGACAACCAGGGCGGGATCACCGTGCAGCGGGCCCTTGAACTGCCGGGGCTGCGGGCCGGGCTCCCGGAGGTCGTCGCGGGCGCCGACCGGCTGCAGCGGACCGTGCGCTGGGTGCACGCCGGTGAGGTCCCGAACATCGCCTCCCTGCTCAAGGGCGGGGAGCTGCTGCTGACGACCGGGCTGGGGCTCGGCGCCCGGCCCGCCGAGCAGCGCGCCTTCGTGCGGCAGCTCGCCGACCGGGGCATCGCCGCCCTGGTGGTCGAGCTGGGCCCCCGGTTCTCCCGGCTGCCGGCGACCCTCGTGGACACCGCCCGGGCCGCCGGGCTGCCGCTGGTGCAGCTCCACCGCGAGGTCCCCTTCGTCTCCGTGACGGAGGAGGTGCACACCGAGATCGTCAACCACCACTACGCCCTGCTGCGCCGCGCGGAGGAGGTCCACCGCCAGTGCACCCAGGCCCTGCTGGGCGGCGGCGGGGTGCCGCAGGTGCTGCGGATCCTCTCCGACTTCACCGGCAACCCGGTGTTCCTGGAGACCCCCGACGGCCAGCTGCTGTACGCCGCCGACACCGAGTCCGCCCCCGCCGACCCGCTCCAGGTCTGGGAGGGGCTGCGTGGCGGGCGGGCCGCGCGGGAGTCGGGCCCGCCGACGGGGGCCGTGCTGGTGGACGTGCCGGGCGGCGGGCCCGGGGCCGGTTCGGTGCGGGCCCGGCTGGTGCTCCTCGCGGTGGCCGGGCCGCTGTCGCCGGTGCACCGGATGGCGGCGGAGCGGGCCGCCGCGATCCTGGCGGTGGTGCTGATGCAGGCCCGTCAGGAGGAGGAGCTGGCGGCGCGTGGGCGGGGCGACTTCCTGACCGATCTCGCGGAGGGCCGGATCTCCCCCGAGGACGCGCCCGCGCAGGCCCGGGTCCTCGGCTTCAAGCCCGGGGACGGGCCGGTGCTGCCCGTGGTGATGCGGCTGGCCCCGGAGCAGGCCCCGTCGGGGAACTGGGCGCTGCTGGCCCGGGTCGTCGGGGAGGAGCTGTCCTCGGTGGGCGTGCCAGTGCTGGTGGGGGTGCGGCCGGTCGAGGGCCGGGTGCCGGTGCTGGTCGCCCTGCGGGCCGAGCCGGAGCGCGCCGCGACCGCCGACAAGGTGGCGGCGGCCCTGCGCGCCGGTGCGGAACGGGCGGGCCTGGACCGGCCGGGCGGGCATCCGCCGGTCGTGGTGGTCGGTGTCGCGGGGGCCTGGGCGGCGACGGCGGCGGGGCTGCGGCACGCGGTGGAGACGGCGACGGCGGCGGAGGGCCTGACCGACCGGCCCTGGTACGACGCCCGCCGCCTGGACATCGACCTGCTGCTGTGGCGGCTGCGGGACCACCCGGACCTGGCGGCCTTCGTGGAGCGGGCGATCGGCCCGCTGCGCGCCCATGACGCGGCCTCCCGCCCGGCGCTGCTGCCGACCCTGGAGACCTATCTCGCGCACGCGGGCCGCAAGGCGGAGACCGCCCGCGAGCTGCACCTCAACCGGCAGACCCTCTACAACCGGCTGGCCCGGATCGGCGATCTGCTGGGCACGGACCTGGACGACCCGGAGGCGGTCCTCTCCCTCTCCCTGGCGCTGCGGGCCCGCCGCCACACCCCGCGCCCGTGACGTGCCTCAGGCTCCCGTGAGCTCGTCGTAGATCCTCAGCACATGGGCGACGGTGTCGTCCTCGGTCGGCCAGCCGGCCGCCTGGACGCGCCCGGCCGAGGCCAGGTCGGAGCGGCGGTCGGGGTCCGCGAGCAGGCGTTCCACCACGCCGGCGAGGGCGGGGACGTCGCCGTAGGGGACCAACTCGGCCGCCTCGCCGACCAGTTCCGGTACTCCGCCGACGGCGGTCGCCACCAGCGGCACCCCGAGGCGCAGGGCCTCCTGGGCGACGAGGGGGCGGGCCTCCCAGCGGGACGGGAGGAGGGCCACGTCCGCGGCGGCCAGCAGGACGGGTACGTCGTCCCGGTCGCCGAGCAGCCGGACCGGCAGGTCCTCCGCCGCGATCCGCCGCCCGAGCGCGGCCCGCTCGGGCCCCTCGCCGACGACCACGAGCAGCGGCTGGGGGTCGAGCCCGCGCCAGTGGCGTGCCGCGTCCAGCAGCGGGCCGTACCCCTTCCCGCCGGTGAGCGGGGCGACGGTGACCAGCAACGGCCGCTCCACGGCGCCCAGTTCGGCGCGGACCTTGCCGTCCTGGAGGCACACCGGCGCATGGCGCACCGGCACGGTCACGGGGGCGAGGCGGGCGTCCCGGGCGCCCCGGCGGCGGGCCCGGTCGACGAGTTCGGTGCAGGTGCCCAGGACGACGGTCGCGGCGCGGGCCGTCCGTCGCTCCAGCAGCCGCACCAGGCCGCCGCGCGGCCCGTCGACAGGGCGGCGGGCGTGCCAGGTGGTGACGAAGGGGGTGTGCGCGGGCGCGGCCGACAGGGCGAGCGCGGCGCGCACGCCGGCGTACAGGCCGTGCGCGTGCACGAGGTCCGCGCCGATGCAGGCGTTGCGCAGGGCGGCCACCCCGGCGGGGTCGTTGCGCCGGGGTACGGGCACGAAGTGCGCCCCCGCGCCGATGAAGTCGTGTTCGCGGTCGAGTTCGGCGGGGGCGCAGACGGTCACCCGCACCCCTCTGGCCGCCAACCCGGACGCGAGCGACCTGACGTGAGCGCTGCTGCCCGCGCTGCCGCCGCCCAGTACCTGGACCGTACGGAGCTGTGTCACGCGCCCAAGGATGCCAGTCCGTACGCACGTTCCGGCACCGATGAGACGTCCTTCCCGTGTCCCGCGCCCCAACTCGGCTCCGCGTATCACCCACAAGGGTGAAACCACCCGCGTACGGGAACTCCGGGGGCGGACGCCGACCGGCCGCCCCCCGGAGAGCCGGGTCAGCCGTCCGCGCGGGCCGTGGCCAGCAGTTCCTCCGCGTGCGCCCGGGCCGTCTCGGAGTCCTCCTGGCCGGCCAGCATCCGGGACAGCTCGCGCACCCGGTCCTCGCCCTCCAGGACGGTGACCCCGGACCGGGTCACCGAGCCGTCGTTGGTCTTCTCCACCAGCAACTGCCGGTCCGCGAAGGCCGCCACCTGCGGCAGATGGGTCACCACCACGACCTGCGCGGTGCGCGCCAGCTTCGCCAGCCGCCGCCCGATCTCGACCGCCGCCTTGCCGCCGACGCCCGCGTCCACCTCGTCGAAGAGGTACGTCGGCACCGGGTCGGTGCCCGCGAAGACGACCTCCACGGCGAGCATCACCCGGGACAGCTCACCGCCGGAGGCGCCCTTGGCGATCGGCCGGGGCGGGGCCCCGGGGTGGGGCGCGAGCAGGAGTTCCACCTCGTCGGCGCCGTGCGGCCCGCAGGTCACGTTCCGGCCGCCGACCTCGACGCCCGCGCCCTCGTCGGCCGTCTCGGTCTGCCGGATCGCGAAGGACACCCGCGCGTGCGGCATCGCCAGGGAGGCCAGCTCCTCGGTGACCGCCCCGGCGAACCGGGCGGCGGCCTCGGTCCGCGCGTCGGTCAACGCCTGGGCCAGACCGGAGAGTTCGGTGCGCAGGGTGTCCCGCTCGGCGGTCAGTTCGCCGATCCGGTCGTCGTCCCCGTCCAGCTCGCCGAGCCGGGCGGTGCCGTCCTCCGCCCAGGCGAGGACCGCGGCGACGTCCTCGCCGTACTTGCGGGTGAGCTGGGTGAGCGCGGCGCGGCGCTCCTCGACGGCGGCCAGCCGCAGCGGGTCGGCGTCCAGGTCGTCCGCGTATCCGGCGAGTTCGCCCGCCACGTCGCCGAGGAGGATGGAGATCTCGCCCATCCGGTCGGCGAGGGCCGCGAGGGCCGGGTCGTGGGCGCGGACCGCCTCCAGGGCGCGGCCGGCGCCGGCGACCAGGGTGGTCGCGTCGACGCCCTCCGGGTCCTCCGGGTTGCCGGCGAGGGCCGCGTGGGCGAGGGCGGCGGCGGAGGCCAGGGCCTCCGCGTGGCCGAGCCGTTCCGCCTCGGCGGCCAGCTCCACGTCCTCGCCCGCGCGCGGCTCCACGGCGGCGATCTCGTCCAGCCCGAAGCGCAGCAGATCCGCCTCCTGGGCGCGTTCCCGCGCCCGGGTGGTCAGCTCATCCAGTTCGGCGGCGACGGCCCGCAGACGCCGGTACGCGCTCGTGTACGCGGCGAGCGGCCGGGTGACGGCCTCCCCCGCGTACCGGTCCAGGGCCTCGCGCTGCCGGGCGGGCCGCAGCAGGCCCTGCTGGTCGGTCTGCCCGTGCACCGCCACGAGTTCGTCGGACAGTTCGGACAGCATGCCGACGGGCACGGACCGGCCGCCGAGGTGGGCGCGGGAGCGCCCCTCGGCGGACACCGTCCGGCTGATCAGCAGCGAGCCCTCGTCCAGCTCGGCCCCGGCCTCCTCGGCGCGCAGCGCGGCCGGGCCGCCCGCGGGCACCCGCACCCGCCCCTCGACGACCGCGGCCTTGGCGCCGATCCGCACCAGCGCCGGGTCCGCGCGCCCGCCGAGCAGCAGCCCGAGGCTCGTGACGACCATCGTCTTGCCCGCGCCCGTCTCGCCGGTCACCGCGGTGAATCCCGGTGACAGCTCGACGACCGCGTCGTCGATGACTCCGAGCGACCGTATCCGCATCTCCTCAAGCACGCCCATGACCATACGAGGTTTCCCGGGCGGAACGCGACGGACCCCGGCCCTCCGTTCACTCTCCCGAGCGCACCGGGCCCCCGTCGGCCGCTCACGGGAGCGGTCGCGGGGTCCGTCCGCGCGGGGTGCTCAGTGCGGCGCGCCGCGCCAACCCGACACCGGGAGCGCGAACTTGGCGACCAGCCGGTCCGTGAAGGAGGCGTGGTGCAGCCTGGCGAGGCGGACCGGGACCGCGCCGCGCCGGACGACGACCCGCGCTCCCGACGGCAGCTCCACCGTCCGCCGCCCGTCGCACCAGAGCACGCCGTGCGGGGTGTGCGGCTGCACCTCCACCGCCAGGGTGGACGTCGGGGAGGTCACCAGCGGCTTGGCGAACAGCGCGTGGGCGCTGATCGGCACCATCAGCAGCGCCTCCACCTCGGGCCACACCACGGGCCCGCCGGCGGAGAAGGCGTACGCGGTCGAGCCGGTCGGGGTGGCGCAGACGATGCCGTCGCAGCCGAAGCCGGTCACCGGGCGGCCGTCGATCTCCAGGACGACCTCCAGGATCCGCTCGGGCGAGACCTTCTGGACGGCGGCCTCGTTGAGGGCCCAGTCCCGGTGCACGATGTCGCCGTTGCTGTGCACGACCACGTCGAGGGTCATCCGCTCCTCGACCTCGTAGGCGCGGCTGACGACCCGGTCGACGACCTTGTCCAGGTCGTCCCGCTCCGCCTCGGCGAGGAAGCCGACGCGCCCCAGGTTCACCCCGAGCATCGGCACCCCGGAGGCGCGGGAGAACTCGGCGCCGCGCAGCAGGGTGCCGTCGCCGCCGAGGACGATGAGCAGTTCGCAGCCGTCGAGCACCTTCGGGGTGGCGTCGGGGACGGTCTCCACACTGCCGGGGAGCGGCAGGTCGGCCGCCTCCGCCTCCAGTACCCGCACGCCCAGCCCGCTGCGGAGCAGGCCCTGCACGACCAGCTCGGCGCTGCGGATCGCGGCCGGCCGGCCGGTGTGCGCGAGCAGGAAGACCGTGCGTTCCGGTGCGCGTTCCGGTGTCGTTGCTGCTTCTGTCGTGGTCAACGAGGTCCCTCCGCCACTGCGCGGTCGACGTCCGCCGGATCGAGTTCGGGCGCCCCGGCCCGAAGCCACAGAAAGTACTCGACGTTGCCGGACGGCCCGGGCAGCGGACTGGCGGTCACACCGCGCACTCCGAGTCCCAGTTCCGCCGCCCGGGCGGCCACGCCTCGCACGGCCTCGGCGCGCAGCTCGGGGCTGCGCACGACGCCTCCGCTGCCGAGGCGGTCCTTGCCGACCTCGAACTGCGGCTTGACCATCAGGACGAGGTCGGCGCCGGGGGCTGTGCAGCCGACGAGGGCGGGCAGGACGAGGCCGAGCGGGATGAAGGACAGATCGCCCACCACCAGGTCCACCGGCACTCCGTCGATCGCGTCCGTCGTCAGTTCACGCACGTTGGTACGGTCCTTGACCGTCACGCGTTCATCGCTCTGCAGCGACCAGGCGAGCTGGCCGTAGCCGACGTCCACGGCGACCACGTGGGCGGCGCCCGCGCGCAGCAGCACGTCGGTGAAGCCGCCGGTGGACGCGCCCGCGTCCAGCGCCCGGCGCCCCTCCACGGCGAGGCCGAGCGGGGTGAAGGCGGCCAGGGCGCCGGCGAGCTTGTGGCCGCCGCGGGAGACGTAGTCGGGGTCGCTGTCGTCGCCGGCGACGACGATCGCGGCGCTCGTCTCGACCTGGGTGGCGGACTTGGCCGCGGTGTTGCCCCCGACGGTGACCCGGCCCGCGGAGATCAGCTGGGCGGCGTGCTCGCGCGAGCGCGCGAGTTTCCGGCGTACCAGCTCGGCGTCGAGACGGCGTCGGGCGACTCCTGCCACGGTCGGTTCAGCTCCTGTGGTCGTGCTGGCGGTGGTCCTGCCGGTGGTGCGGCAGACCGGACGGGCGGCCCGGCGGGCCGGGCTGCGGGGACTGCGGGCCGGACGGCGCGTCGAGCGCGGTCAGCGCGTCGCGCAGCCCCCGGTGGACATCCTCGTACACCTCGGTGTGGCCGTCGGCGGCGAGGTGGTCGGCGTCGGCCAGCCGGTCCAGCAGGGCGTCCACGCCGGCGTTCCCGGTGGGGGTGCGGGGGACGCCGAGGGGGGCGGGGGCGGCGGGCTCGGTCGCGGGGACGACCGGCGGCGCGTCCGGTCCGGCGGCGGCCGGGGCGGGCGCGGCGGGACCGCCGTCGGACGCGGTGCCGGGGCCCGGGTCCGCGGCCGGTCCGGTGGGCCCGGGAACAGGCCCGCGCGGGGGGCCGGGGACGGGCCCGGGAACAGGCCCGGGGACGGGGCCGGATGTCGCGTCGGTCATGCCCAGACGCTACCGCGAAGCCCTGCGGTACCGTCGATCACGATGGCCACCACGCAGGAGTGCCGCGACGCACTCGACAGACTCTCGGACAATCTGGCGAAGGCGGACGACGGCGTACGCGGCGCGACCGCGCTGGACCGCTCCCTGAGCTGCCATGTCACCGACCTGGACACCACCTTCACCGGCCGGCTGCGGAACGGCCGGATCGAGGTGTCCGGCCGGCACGAGGGCCCGCCGCGCGAGAAGGCGCAGATCCGGCTGGCGATGAGCGGCGACGACCTGGTGGCCCTGGTCGACGGGGAGCTGAACTTCGCCAAGGCGTGGGCCTCCGGCCGGGTCCGCCTGGAGGCGGGCGTCCGCGATCTGCTGCGGCTGCGCTCCCTGCTGTAACCGCCCGCCCCTCCCGCGCCCGTCCGCGCCCGGCAGGCGGCCCGGCGCGGCCCCGCGCCCGGCTCAGAGAACCTTCGCCGCCCCGCGCTTCCGGGCGAACGGCACCACCAGCGGGGTGCCCGACTCCGGGTCCGCGATGACCTGGCTCTTCACCTGGAAGACCTGCTCGACCAGCTCCGCCGTGACCACCTCGCCGGGCGCGCCCTCCGCGACCACCCGGCCGTCGCGGAGCGCGATGAGGTGGGTGGCGTAGCGGGCCGCCTGGTTGAGGTCGTGGAGGACGGCGACCAGGGTCCGGCCCTGCGCCTCGTGCAGTTCGGCACAGAGGTCGAGGACCTCCAGCTGGTGCTGGATGTCGAGGAAGGTCGTCGGCTCGTCCAGCAGCAGCAGCGGCGTCTGCTGCGCGAGGGCCATCGCGATCCACACGCGCTGGCGCTGGCCGCCGGAGAGCTCGTCCACATAGCGGTCGCCGAGCTGCTCGACGCCCGTCGCCGCCATCGACTCCTGCACGATCCGCTCGTCCTCGGGCGACCACTGGCGCAGCAGCCCCTGGTGCGGGTACCGGCCGCGGGCCACCAGGTCGGCGACGGTGATCCCGTCCGGGGCGATGGACGACTGGGGCAGCAGCCCGAGGGTCCGCGCGACCTTCTTCGCGGGCTGGGAGTGGATCGACTGCCCGTCCAGCAGCACCCGCCCCTGCGACGGCTTGAGCATCCGCGAGAGGGCCCGCAGCAGGGTGGACTTGCCGCAGGCGTTGGGGCCGACGATCACGGTGAAGGAGTTGTCCGGTATCTCCACCGACAGGTTCTCGGCGATGACCCGCTGGTCGTACGCGAGGGTGACCTCTTCCGCGGTGAGGCGCTGCATGCTGGTCGTACTCCTGGGGTGCCGGGGGTTCTGCGCGGGGGACGGGGCGGGCGGGGTGTTCGGCGGGGTCACAGCCGTCCCGCCTTGCGTTCGGTGACGAGCAGCCAGAGCAGATAGACGCCGCCGAGGACACCGGTGACCACGCCGACCGGGAGCTGCCGGTCCGCGAAGACGTTGGTGGCGATCCAGTCGGCGACCAGCAGCAGCGCGGCGCCCATCACCGCGGCGGCGGCCAGGTTGGGGCCGGGCGCCCGGGTGAGCCGGCGGGCGAGCTGGGGCGCGCTGAGGGCGACGAAGGCGATGGGCCCGGCCGCGGCGGTGGCGACCGCGATGAACAGCACGCCCGAGCCCATCAGCACGATCCGGGTGCGCTCCACCGGCACGCCCAGCGCGTACGCGGCGTCGTCGCCCATCTCCAGCATCCGCAGCGGACGCCCGTGGGCCAGCGTCACCGGCCCGAGGACCGCGCCCAGCACGACCAGCGGCCAGACCTGGGCCCAGTCGCGGCCGTCGAGGGAGCCGGTCATCCACAGCGTGGCCCGGGTCGCGTCGACCAGATCGGCCTTGGTGATCAGATAGTGGATGACGGCCGTGAGCATGGCCGCGATACCGATGCCGACGAGGACGAGCCGGAATCCGTGCACCCCCCGCTTCCACGCCAGCAGATAGACGAGGGTGCCGGTCAGCAGACCGCCGGCCACCGCGCCGCCGGAGACGGCGAGGGAGTTGCCGCCGAAGAGGACGATCACGATGAGCGCGCCGACGCAGGCGCCCTGGCCGAAACCGATCACGTCCGGGCTCCCCAGCGGATTGCGGGAGAGCGACTGGAAGATCGCGCCGCTCAGCGCGAGGGAGGCGCCGACGAGTGCGGCGACCAGCACCCGAGGCAGCCGCAGGTCCTGGACGATGAACTCCTGGGCGGCGGTCCCGTCGCCGAGCAGGGTCGCCACGACCTCGCCGAAGGACATCGGGAAGTCGCCGCTGCCGATCAGCAGCACGGCGGCGGCCGCCGCGGCGACGGCGAGCAGCAGCACGGCCAGCGCGGCCCGCGCGTCCATGCGCAGCGAGAACCCGCCCGGCGCGCGCAGCGCCTTCACCGTCCGGGTGGAACTCCCGGTCGCGGCGGGGGACTTCGGGGCCGGCGTCTCGCGGTCTGGCGTCTTCAGGGCCGTCACAGCTGGGCCATCCTCTTGCGGCGGACGAGGTGGATGAAGACCGGCCCGCCGACGAGTGCGGTGACGATGCCGACCTGGAGTTCGGAGGGCCGGGTGATCACGCGGCCGATGACGTCCGCGCCGAGCAGCAGCACCGGGGCGAGGACCACCGCGTACGGCAGGATCCAGCGCATGTCCGGGCCGGTGATCGCGCGGACCACGTGCGGGATCATCAGCCCGACGAAGATGATCGGCCCGCAGGCCGCCGTCGCCGCCCCGCACAGCAGGGTCACGGCGAGCATCGACAGGACGCGGGTGCGGTTCAGGTGCGCGCCCAGCGCCCGGGCGGTGTCGTCGCCCATCTCCATCGCGTTCAGCGGCCGCGCCAGCAGCAGCGCGAGGAACAGACCGGTGCCGATGAACGGCAGGATCTTCACGACGGTGTCCATGTCGGCCGAGGCCAGGGAGCCCACGGTCCAGAACCGCAGCCGCTCCAGCGCCGCCGAGTCCAGCAGCTGCACCGCGTTGATGTAGCCGTACAGGGCGGCCGTCGCGGCGGTACCGGCCAGCGCGAGACGGACCGGGGTGGCGCTGCGGCTGCCGCCGAGGACGTAGACGGCGGCGGACACGGCCGCCGCACCGGCGAACGCGAACCAGATGTAGCCGGTGAGGGAGGTGACGCCGAGGAAGCTGATCGCGGAGACGACGGCGGCCGCGGCCCCCGCGTTCACCCCCAGCAGGCCCGGCTCGGCGAGCGGGTTGCGGGTGAGGGCCTGCATCACCGCGCCGGACAGGCCGAGGGCCGCGCCGACCACCAGCCCGAGCAGGGTGCGCGGTACCCGGACGTCCCGGATGATCACGTCGTTGCCCGTCCCCGTGTTGTGGAACAGACCGTCCCACACCTCGGAGACCGGGACCGACTTCGCGCCGACGGCGATACTCGCGACGCAGATCAGTACCAGGACGACGACGGACAGCACGAGCCCGGCGGCCCGCAGGGCGTGCCGCTTCGCCGTGGCGGACGCGGCGGGCGGCACCGCGTTCTCTTTGGGGGGACTCTCGACCAGCACGCGGTTAGGTTAGCCTAGCCTGCCCACCTGCGGAATTCAGGGTTCCCCGCTCTCCCCCGGGGCCGGTAGCCCTCCCCCTCGGGGGGGCGCCTTGCGGCCGGTAGCCCTCCCCCGGAGGCCGGGACCGCCGCTCAGAGACCCAGCCGGGCCAGCGCCTTCCCCGCATCGAGACCGCAGGCGCCGTCCCCGGCACGCGTCCAGGCCGCCCCGCACAGCGCGCGCAGACCGTCCAGCGGCCCGCCGTCCCCGTCCAGCACCAGCGCGTCCCCCTGCGCCGAGGCGCTCCAGCCGCCGCAGCGGAACACCCCGTCGGCGACGGTCACCTCGGGCTGCGGGGTCAGCAGCCCGCGCAGGTCGGCGTCGACATAGGTGGGCCGGTGGCGCGGCTCGGCGGCCAGCAGCCGCGCCGCGTCCGTCACCCCGGTGAGCACCAGCAGGGAGTCCACTCCCCCGTTGAACGCGCCCTCGATGTCCGTGTCCAGCCGGTCGCCGACGACCAGCGGACGCTCGGCGCCGGTGCGCAGGATCGT
Organism: Streptomyces sp. NPDC005805; assembly: GCF_040630445.1. Taxonomy (NCBI): domain Bacteria; kingdom Bacillati; phylum Actinomycetota; class Actinomycetes; order Kitasatosporales; family Streptomycetaceae; genus Streptomyces; species Streptomyces sp. NPDC005805. The sequence continues at coordinate 4,440 of NZ_JBEXXN010000059.1, read as the reverse complement.
CTCGCGGTGCAGCGGCGGCAGCGGCTTCCCCGCGACCTGCGGCTCGGCCCCGGTCGCGATGCGCACCACCTCCACGGCCGCCCCGTTGCCCGGCGCGATACCGCGCGCCCCGGGGATCGTCAGGTCCGTGTTGGAGGCGTACCAGGGCACCCCGCGCGCGACGGCGTAGCACGCCTCGGCGAAACGGCCCCAGGCCAGATCGGGACCGCCGTACCCCTGCACCACGGCCGCCGGGTCGTCCTCCGCCGACTCCACCGGCTCCAGACCGCGTTCACGCAGCGCCACCCGCAGCCCCTCACCGCCGATCACCAGGATCCGCGACCCGGCGGGCACCTGCTCGGCGATCAGCCGGGCCACCGCCTGCGCCGAGGTGATCACGTCGTCCGCGCCGGTGGGGATGCCCAGTTCGGTCAGATGACCGGCCACGGCGTCCGGGGTGCGCAGGGCGTTGTTGGTCACATAGGCGAGGTGCATGCCCTGGGCGCGGGCCGCCTCCAGGGACACCACCGCGTGCGCGATCGCCGCGCCGCCCGCGTACACCACTCCGTCGAGGTCCAGCAGGGCGGTGTCGTACGCCTGGTGCAGCGCGGTGGCGCTGCCGGCCGGCCGGTGGATGCCCTGCTGACTCATCGGTGAACCGCTCCTTCGTCCGCTGCCGGGCCCCTGGCCGGGACCGCTCCCCCGATCATCCCGCATCGCCCGCCCCGCATACGATGCCCTGATGAACAACGAAGGTCCTGCGGCCAACGGTGGCCTGCACCTCTTCCCGTTCCGCGGACTGCGCTACGTCCCCGAGCGGGTGGGCAGCCTTGCCGCGGTGACCTCGCCCCCGTACGACGTCGTCGTCCGGCCGGACGGACTGCACCACCTGGAGTCGGCCGACCCGCACAACATCGTCCGGCTCATCCTGCCGCAGGCCGGCTCCGCCGCGGAACGCAACCGTCAGGCGGCCGAGACCCTGGCCCGCTGGGTCGCCGAGGGCGTCCTCGCCGCCGACCCCGAACCCGCCCTGTACGTGTACGAGCAGCGCAGGGGCGAACTGCTCCAGCGGGGCATCATCGGGGCGCTCGCCCTCTCCGAACCATCCGAGGGCGTCGTCCTGCCGCACGAGGACGTGATGGCGGACGTGGTCGCCGACCGGGCCGCCCTGATGCGCAGCACCGCCGCCAACCTGGAGCCCCTGCTCCTCACCTACCGCGGCGACGAGGGCCGTTCGGCCGCGGCGGCGGCGATCGACGCGGCCACGGAGCGGCCCCCGCTGCTCGCCACCACCACGGAGGACGGCTTCGAGCACCGCCTCTGGGCGGTCACCGACCCGGACGGCATCGCCCGCGTCCAGCAGGAACTCAGCAGCCATCAGGCCCTGATCGCCGACGGCCACCACCGCTGGGCGACCTACCTCCGCCTGCGCGCGGAGCACACCGACGGCGACCCGGGCCCCTGGAACCTGGGCCTGGTCCTCCTCATCGACACCGTCCGCCACCCGCTCCAGGTCCGGGCCATCCACCGGGTCCTGCACCGCCTCCCGGTGCCCGCCGCCCTCGGCGCCCTGGCCGGCTCCTGGCGCGTCCGCACCCTCGACGAAGACACACCCCTGCCCGACGCCCTCACCGTCCTCGGGGACGCGGCGGCCGACGGGAACGCCTTCCTGCTCACGGGCGACGGCCGCTTCCACCTGGTGGACCGGCCCGACCCGCGCCTCCTCGCCCGCACCGTGCCCTCGGGGCCGCCGGACGCCTGGCGCTCCCTGGACGCGACGGTCCTGCACGCGACCCTGCTGGACCAGGTGTGGCGCATCCCGGACGGCCCGGCGGACATCGCGTACATCCACGACGCCCCCTCGGCCGTGGCCAAGGCGGAACGCGGCGGCGGCACGGCGGTGCTGATGCACCCGGTCCGTGAGGAGGTCGTCCGCGACCTGGCCCGGGCGGGGGTCACGATGCCGCGCAAGTCCACGTCGTTCGGGCCGAAGCCGGCGACGGGGCTGGTGCTGCGGAGTCTTGCGCTGGACTGAGGTACGGCCCGGGGCGGGGCGGGCGTACATACACGAAGGGCGGGACCCCGGTGCCGGGGTCCCGCCCTTGTGTGTGTGCCGGTCTGCGTGTGCCGGTCGGTGCTACTCGGCGGCCTTGCGGTCCGCGTCGGGCTCCTGCTCCGCGTCGGGCTCCTCGGCGGGGGCCTGTTCGACGGCGGGCTGCTCGACGGGGCTCGACGGGGCGGGAGCCGTGGGCTCGGCCGCGTCCTCGTCCTCGTCCTCGTTCTCCGCCGCGTGGTCGTGCTCGTCGTCCATCACGTCCACGAACTCGACGCCGTCCATCTCGGCGAGCCGGTCGGACGCGTCGGTCGTGCCGTCCTTGTCCGCCTCCAGCGCCTTGGCGAACCACTCACGCGCCTCGTCCTCACGGCCCGCGGCGAGCAGGGCGTCGGCGTAGGCGTACCGCAGGCGGGCCGTCCAGGGCTGCACGGAGTTCGAGGCCAGCTCGGGGCTCTGCAGGGTGACGATCGCGGCGTCGAGCTGGTCCATGTCCCGGCGCGCACCGGCGGCGACGAGCCGCATCTCGACCTGGCCCGCCTTGTCCAGCTTCTGCACCTCGGGCTCACCGGCCATCGCCAGCGCCTTCTCCGGACGGCCGAGACCGCGCTCGCAGTCGGCCATCACGGGCCACAGCTCGACGCTCCCGGTCATCCGCCGCGCGGCCCGGAACTCGGCCAGCGCCTCGGAGTACTTCTGCGTGGCGTACGCGGCGAAGCCGGCGGCCTCGCGCACGGCGGCGACGCGGGACGCGAGCCGGAGGGCGACGCGGGAGTACTCGTACGCCCGCTCGGGGTCCTCGTCGATCAGGTTGGCGACCATGACGAGGTTCCGCGCGACGTCCTCCGCGAGGCCCTTGGGCAGGCTCTGGAGCTCCTGGCGCACGTCCTTGTCGATCTCGTCGCCGGTGACGTCGTCCGGGATCGGCAGCCGCTTGACGGGCTCCCGGTCGGGACGGTCCCGCCGGTCGTCCCGCCGGTCGTCACGGCGGTCGTCGCGCCGGCCGTACCCACCGCCGCCCTGGCGGTCGTCCCGGCCACGGCCGCGGTACCCGCCACGGTCGTCGTCACGACGAGGGCCACGGTCGCGGTCGTCGCGGCGCCCGTAACCCCCGCCGGAGGGGCGGTCGTCACGGCGGGGGCCGCGGTCGCGGTCATCGCGCCGGTCGCGGTCACGGTCCCGGTCGCGGTCGTCACGGCGGAAGCCGCCACCGGAGGGGCGGTCGTCGCGCCGGCCGAAGCCGCCACGGTCATCGCGGTCACGGGGGCCGCGGTAACCGCCCCGGTCGTCCTCGCGACGCGGGCCACGGTCACGGTCGTCACGCCGGTCGCGGTCCCGGTCGCGGTCGTCACGGCGGAAGCCGCCGCCCGACGGGCGCTCGTCGCGCCGGCCACCGTAGCCACCCCGGTCGTCGTCCCGCCGGGGGGCAGGACGGTACCCGCCACGGTCGTCCTCGCGGCGCGGGGCGCGGTAGCCACCGCGGTCGTCCTCGCGGCGCGGGCCGCGGAAGCCGCCGCGGTCGTCGTCACGACGCGGGCCACGATCGCGGTCGTCACGCCGGTCACGGTCGTCACGGCCGTAGCCACCGCCGGACGGGCGGTCGTCACGCCGGCCGCCGTAGCCGCCACCGGGGCGTCCGCCTCGGTCGTCCCGGCGGAAGCCGCCACCGGCGGGACGGTCGTCACGACGGCCGAAGCCGCCACGGTCGTCACGCTGCGGCCGGTCGTCACGGTCACGCGAACCCCGGTAGCCGCCGCGGTCGTCGTCACGGCGTCCATAGCCACCGCCACCGGGGCGACCACCACGGTCGTCCTCGCGGCGCGGGCCACGGTAGCCGCCCCGGTCGTCGTCACGACGCGGACCACGGTCACGGTCATCGCGCCGGTCCCGGTCACGGTCGCGGTCGTCACGGCGGAAGCCGCCACCGGAGGGGCGGTCGTCGCGCCGGCCGCCGTAGCCACCACGGTCGTCGCGCTGCGGCCGGTCGTCACGGTCCCGGTCGCGGGGACCGCGGTACCCACCACGGTCGTCCTCGCGACGCGGACCACGGAAACCGCCACGGTCTCCGTCGCGGCGAGGACCACGGTCGCGGTCGTCACGACCGCCGCGGAAGCCGCCCCTGTCACCACCGTCCCTGCGTCGCGGTTCGCGATCCGGGCGGTCGTCGGGTGAGTTGGCGGTCATCGGTGTGACTCCTGTCTTGGGGGTACCACAAGTCATTCTCGCGCAGCCGACGATCGGTCGCGCTCCGGTGCATGAAAAACAAAAAGGACCCGTGGTCCAGCGTGAACGCTGGACCACGGGTCCCTGAAAGATTGTTCGGCGGTGTCCTACTCTCCCACAGGGTCCCCCCTGCAGTACCATCGGCGCTGAAAGGCTTAGCTTCCGGGTTCGGAATGTAACCGGGC
>NZ_JBEXXN010000058.1:0-48930 GCF_040630445.1 Streptomyces sp. NPDC005805 | reverse complement strand
GGCGCGCCCGCCGAGATCGCCATGTCCATGATCTTGTGGATCTTGGTGGCGTGCGCCTCGCCCAGCGCACCGCCGAAGATCCGGAAGTCGTGCGCATAGACGAAGACCGTCCGGCCCTCGACCGTCCCCCACCCGGTGATCACACCATCCGTGTAGGGCTTCTTCGCCTCCAGGCCGAACCCGCTGGCCCGGTGGCGGCGGAGCTGCTCGACCTCCTTGAAGGAACCCTCGTCCAGCAGGAGCTCGATGCGCTCCCGGGCGGTCAGCTTGCCCTTGGCGTGCTGCGCCTCGGTCGCCCGGTCACTCGGGCCGCGCTGCGCCTGCTCGCGCAGTGCGTGCAGCTCGGCGACGCGGCCGCGTGCGTCGGCCGGCTCGCTGGTGGTCTGGTCCAGAACGGTCATGCATCGACCCTACGGATCCGACCAAGAAAACCCCGCCGTCGACTCTGCACAGTCTCGCGACCGTTCTCCTGTCGGCCTCGTACAGAACCGTCCGACGGGGAGCGCCAACCACCAGCTCGGGACCGGTCCGCGTTGTGGAGGTCCGACAACAGGATGGAGATGAGAGCCGGGTCACAGGGGAGCGTCGGGACTCCGCCGCACGGGTTAACAGCGGGTGGAGCACGGGGCTGCGGGCATGCGCCGGCGGCCCCGCGCAGGATGTCAGCCGGAGCAGCGGAAGCGCGCGGCGCCCCGGTCCGCGTGGTCGTTCCCGTTGCCGTCCCCGCCGTCCTCGACGACCGGCTCCACCTGCTCCGCGCCGGTCACGTCGCCGGTCACGTCGGCGGTCAGGGGCCAGCCCGGGTCGGCGGCCCGGAGCACCGGCGAGGCCGCCCGGCGCTCCCCGTCGGCGAGGCCCCGAGAAGGCGACCCGGCCCCGCTCACCGGGCCGGCGGGCTCGGCGGTTCAGCCGGCGGGCAGGTCCGGGGCGAGGGCGAGGCGCTCGGCGGCGGCAAGGGGCGCGGCAGGCCGACAGCCCTCGCGCGTTGGTCCAAGTCACCTGAAGGAGCGTCGACTTGTGAAGACACGGAAATTCTGAGAGCGCTCTCAGTCATAACTCTTGACGCTGCCCCGGAGCCTCGCGAGAGTGGGCTCCACCCCACACAACTCCCCCCACAGCACCAGGAGTCGCATCGTGATATCCCGACGTCTCTTCCTCACCGGTGCCGCGGCGACCGCCACGGCCCTCACCTACCCGGTCTGGGGAAGCGCTCTCAGCCCGCGCGCGGGCGCCGCGCCCGCCACCTGTGAACTCGCCCTGGAGAACAAGTCCCTGCCCGGCACGGTGCATGCCTATGTGACCGGCCACGAGGACGGCTCCGGCGACTGGGTGCTACTCCGCCCGGACGGCGGCGTGTACAAGCCCGCGAACCCCTCGGCCCCGATGAACCCGCTCGCGGTGGACTGCGCCATCCCGCTGAAGCCGGCCGGGGCGGGCCCGGTCACCCTGACCCTGCCGCGCATGTTCGGCGCGCGGGTGTACTTCGTGCGCGACGGCAAGCTGGACTTCTTCGTGAACCCGGGCCCCTCGCTGGTGGAGCCCGCCTTCGCCACGGCGGCGGACGCGAACTACAACAAGACCTGGTCGTTCGCCGAGTTCACGTTCAACTCCCAGCAGCTCTTCGCCAACATCAGCTATGTCGACCTGGTCACCGCCCTGCCCATCGGGCTCGGCCTGGAGGGCGACGGGAACCACACGGTCGCCCCGCTGCCCGACGGCGCGCTGGAGCGGATCGCCGCCGATCTGGAGGCGCAGGCGGCGAGGGACGGCCGGCCCTGGGACAAGCTGGTCCTGCGCGGGGACGGCGGGAGGGTCCTGCGGGCGATCTCCCCGCAGACCCTGATGGCCCCCTACTTCGACCGCCCCGCCGAGATGCCGTTCCGGGACGCCTTCACCGCGTACATCGACCGCGTCTGGGAGAAGTACCGCTCCGAGGACCTGCGGGTGGACCTCCAGGGCGGGCGCGGGGTGCTCGCCGGGCGGGTCAGCGGCGACACGCTCACCTTCGCGGGCGGGCACACCTTCGCCAAGCCGACCTCCCGGGACGTCTTCACCTGCAACCACGGCCCGTTCACCAACAACCCGGCCGACTCGGACGACAAGAAGGCTCTGATCGCCCGGGTCTCGGCCGCGTTCAACCGGAGCACCCTGCTGACCCACCCGGACCAGCCGAACGGCGCGGCCGCCGCGGACTACTACCGGGACGCGTCCACCAACCACTGGTCCCGGATCGTGCACGCCAACTCCCCCATCGGCTACGCCTTCCCCTACGACGACGTGCGCCCCGACGGCCAGCCGGACGTCTCGGGCGCGGCCCACGACGGCAACCCGCGCCGGTTCACGGTGTCCGTGGGGTCCTGACCGGCCACGGCGGACACGGCGAGACGCGCCGAGACACACCGAGACGCCGAGGGCGCCCGTTCCGGGGGGACGGGCGCCCTTTCGCGCGCCCGGGGCGCCGGGGCGGACAGCGCGCGCCCGGCGGGACCCCCCGCACCGAATGGTTGAAAGTTGAAGGGAATGGGTCTAGGGTCGTTTTCGTTGAAGCTTAAACAACACGTCGGGGAGCACCCCGGCACCCGTCCCCGAGGAGCAGATCATGGGCATCTTCAGCCGCAGCACCGCCACCCCCGCCGCCGTCGACCCGGCGCTCGCCGCCCTCTCCGGCGAGTACACGCTGGACCCGGCGCACACCAGCATCGGCTTCACCGTGCGGCACGCGATGGTGACCAATGTGCGCGGCGCGTTCGGCGCCTTCGAGGGCACCCTGAACCTCGACGGCGGCGACCCGGCCCGCTCCACCGCGTCCATCGACGCGGACATCGCCTCCATCGACACCGGTATCGCCGACCGCGACGCCCACCTGCGCGGCGCCGACTTCTTCGACGCCGAGACCTTCCCGAAGATGACCTTCCGGTCCACCTCCGCCGAGCAGCTCGGCGGTGACACCTACCGGATCACGGGCGATCTGACGATCCGGGACGTCACCCGCCCCCTCTCCGTCGACCTGGAGTTCCAGGGCTCGGCCACCGACGTCTACGGCAACGAGCGCGTCGGCTTCGAGGGCGGCGCGGAGATCCTGCGCTCCGAGTGGGGCCTGACCTGGAACGCGGCGCTGGAGACCGGCGGCGTCATGGTGAGCGACAAGGTCAAGCTCACCTTCGACATCTCCGCGATCAAGAAGGCGGACACCGCGGCCTGAGCCCCGGGCTCCGTCACCCCGCGATCCCCTGAGCGCACCCGCCCGGCCTCCCCGGCCCGGGCGGGCGCTCGCGTGTCCCGGCCGGCCCGGGCCCGGAGCGCGGGCTCCGGGCCCGGGTCCCGGTGCGTCACAGACCGCCGGTGTGGAGGAGCCGGTTCGGGGAGCCCGGGTCGACGGTGAGGGTGTTCGGGACGGCGGTGTCGAGGAGCTGGGCCTCGATCGCCTCCGCCGTGGCGGCCGGGGACGCGGCGCGGGCGAGGAGGGCGGCGCCCGCGACGTGCGGGGCGGCCATGGAGGTGCCGTTGAGTGCGGTGCTGCCGCCGCCGAGGCGGGCCGAGACGATGTCGGCACCCGGTGCGTAGAGGGCGAGGCACTCGCCGTGGTTGGAGAAGGAGGTCTCGCGGTCCTCGGCGTCGCTCGCCCCGACGGTGAAGGCGCGGGCGGCGGAGGCCGGCGAGACCCCGCAGGCGTCGATGTCGTCGTTGCCCGCCGCGACCACGGGGACCACCCCGCCGGCCGCGACCCGGTCCAGGGCCGCGTTGACCGTCGGGGAGGCCGGGCCGCCGAGTGAGGCGTTCATGACCGCGGGCTGCCGGGCGTTCTGCGCGATCCAGTCGAGGCCGGCCATGATCCCGGACCAGGTGCCACGGCCCTCGCAGTCCAGTACGCGCACGCTGACCAGGTCCGCCTGGCGCGCCACCCCGTAGGAGGCGCCGCCGACCGTCCCCGCCACATGGGTGCCGTGGCCGTTGCAGTCCGCACCCACCCGGCCGTCGCCGACCGCGTCGAAGCCGAGGCGGGCCCGGCCGCCGAACTCGCTGTGCGCGTAGTCGATGCCGGTGTCGAGGATGTAGCCGGTGGTGCCGGCGCCCGTACCCGCGACGGTGAACTCCTGGTCCAGGGGCAGGTCCTCCTGGTCGATCCGGTCCAGCCCCCAGGAGGCGGCCGGGGCGAGGGCGCGCGGGGCGGCGGGCCCGGTGCCGGTGCCGTCGGAGGTGACCTCCGCGTCCTGCTCCACGGCGGCGACGCCCGGATGCTGCCGGACGGAGTTGAGCTGCTCCGGGGTGAGCCGGGCGGCGAAGCCGCTGAGCACGGAGGAGTAGGTGAAGAGGGAGGTGACCCCCAGCTGCTCCGTCGTCGCCTCGGCGTCGGCGGAGTCGGCGAGGGAGACGATGTACTGGCCGGCGACGGGCGCGCTCGACCGGTACAGGGGGGCGAGGGCGCCCCGGGAGGGGGCCGGTTCGGCGGGGTCGGTGGCGGCGGCGGTCGTCGGACCGGTGGACACGAGGAGCGCGGCGGCGGCCGCGGCGCAGGCGCTGAGCCTGGTGGTGTGGCGCATGCGCACGAGACAAGCACGCTGCGTAGGCGAATACTACTCTCGGTAGCTCTTTCCCGGCACGCCCCCACGGTTGCCGTACAGCCGTGCGGCGGCGTCACCCTGGCCCGGGTGACGCCGCCGGGGCGGGTGCCCTCAGAACCCGCCGTTCGGGGCCCCTTTCGGCAAGCCTCCGCTCAGAACCCTCCGCCGCCGAAGTCTCCGCCGCCGAAGCCGCCACCGCCCCAGTCACCGCCGCCGAAGCCGGACCCGCCGAAGTCCGAGTCGGAGAAGTCGGATCCGGAGACGTCACCGCCGCTCCAGCCGCCGCCGAAGTCACCGCCGCCGTACTCGGCCGCGTAGGCGGGGGTCGCGAGCATATGACCCATCATCGTGCCGACCAGGAGGCCCGGCAGCAGACCGCCGCCGAAGTAGCCGCCCGCCCAGGGGCCGTACGCCGGGCCGGCCTCCCAGTAGGGGCGGCGGCCGGACTCGGTGTCCACGGTGCGCGCCTCGGGGTCGGCGCCCGCCTCGATCCGGGCCTTGTCGGCCGCGCAGGCGGGGACGTCGCGCACGGTGCCGCCGGACGGCGCCCAGGGCACATCGGCCACGGACGGGCCGTGCCGGGGGTCGAAGAAGCAGGGGGCGCGCCGCTCGGGCACGGGCCGGCCCGCGCGGCGGGCGTCGAGGACGGCGAGCGCGTGGCGCCCGTCCTCCAGGGCCTCCGTGACGGGTCGGACGTCCGAGGGGCGTTTCGCCTTGTCCATGCGGGACTTGGCGGTCTCGTAGGAGTCGAGGGCGCCTTCGTAGTCGGTGCGCATGGTGTCGGTGGCGCCCTTCTCGCCCGGGTGGAAGTCCAGGCGTTCCAGCTCCTCGCCGAAGGCGGTGATGTCCTCGTCGACGACGACCCGGAGCCTGGCCAGGGCCTCGGCCTCCTCGCGCTCGCGGCGGCGGCGCCGGGTGCGGGAGACGGTCAGGGCGGCGGTCGTGCCGGCGACGGCGAGGACGCCGAGGCCGATCAGCAGGCCGACGCCGTTGGGCGAGCCGGTCCCGGTCCCGGTCGTGGAGCCGGAGTCCCAGGAGGCGGGTGCGCTGCCGCGGACCTCGGGCAGGGCGCGGTCGACGAAGTCGTTGAGCTGGGTGACGGCGTCGGTCGGGCCGCCGGCCCTGACGGCGGCGCTCAGCTCGCGGACCTGCGGGGTGGGCAGCACCGCGCGGTCGGCGCCGGCGTCGAAGCCGTCGCCGAGGCGGATGCCGTACAGCCCGGTGATGCCGGTCTGCGCCCGCAGGTCGGACAGCAGCCGTTCGGCCGGGAACTGGTCGGTGGCGGGCAGCAGGGCCAGGAACACCGGCTTGTCGGCGTTCTCGATCCGGGTGGCCAGGGCCGCGGCCTCGGACTCGGAGAGCTGTCCTGCCATGGACGGGTGGACGTACACCGGGCCCTGCTTCAGGGCCGCGGCGGCGTCGGAGAGATCCGCGGCCCGGGCGGTGGACGCCGGGGCCAGGATCAGGAGCAGTGCGATCGTCAGCCCCGCGAGGGCCGACACTCGGGTGAACGGCCGTGTCCTCATACATAGACGCTACCCGAACAGGCATCGAACGGGACATAGTCCCAGCTCCCGGGCATCACGGAGGGCACCCGGGGTGGGTGCCGGGGGTGGGTCTCCCGGGCGGCGGGGCGCGCCGCCCGGGAGACCGCCCGGCGGCTCAGGCCGCGCGGTAGGCGGTGATCAGTTTCGCCACCGCGCCCGCCGGGTCGCCGCTCAGCAGCCGGTGGTCGGCCTCGGCGAACGGCTTCGCCACCCGCTCGGTGAGGTCCCGGCCGATGCGCTGCTGGACGATCTGCCGTGCCGTGCCGACCAGTTCCCTGGCCTGCTCGGACCTCCCCCGGCCCGCCGCCTGGAGGACCTTGGCCGCGAGCTGGACCGCCTTCAGGGTCAGCTCGCCGCCGGGGGGCGTCTTCTTCAGGGTGGTCAGGCCCCAGCCGTAGGGGAACTGGGGGTCGTAGGCCGCGTCGCCGACGTTGATCGGCACCTGCGCCTCCGACTTCGGCCAGGTCACCGGGAGCTGCCCGGTGAACGGCCGCTTCCCGTAGAGGACGTCGGCCACGCCGTCGCCCTCGGTGCCCGGCAGCCAGGAGGCGACGAGGGCGTCGATCGCGCCGAGGCGGTCGCCGAGGAGCTGCGGGCGGCCGGAGACGACGAGGACCACGCACTCCATGGCGGCGCAGACCCGGTCCACGGCGGCCTTGTCGGCGGCGCTCAGCTCCAGGTCGTGCCCGTTGCCGACGTCGCCGATGCCCTCCGCGTAGGGGGTCTCGCCGACGACGACCACCCCCACGTCGTAGCCCTCGGTCGCGGTGGAGGCGTCCTCGGAGTACGCGATCTCCGCGTCCGGGGCGGCCTTGCGCAGGCCCTCCAGGATCGTGGTGCCGGGGGTGGTGGCGCCGGAGGCCCCCTGCCAGCTGATGGTCCAGCCGCCGGCCTGGTTGCCGATGTCGTCCGCGTTGGACCCGGCCACGTACACCTTCTGGGAACGCTTCAGCGGCAGCACCCCGCCGTCGTTCTTCAGCAGCACCTGGGACTTGGCGACGGCCTCCCGGGCGACGGCGCGGTGCGCGGGCGAACCGACCGAGTCCAGGTGGGTGGTGTCGGCGTACGGCTTCTCGAAGAGGCCGAGGCGGAACTTCTGGGTGAGGATCCGGGAGACCGCGTCGTCGACGCGGGCGGTGCTGATCCGCCCGGCGGTGACCTCCTCCTTCAGGGTGCGGGTGAAGTCCTGGTAGTTGGTCGGCACCATGATCATGTCCAGGCCGGCGTTGACCGAGGTGCGCACATCGCTCGGGTAGTCGCCGGGGATCTGGTCGATGGCCTGCCAGTCGCTGATGACGAAGCCCTCGAAGCCCATCCGGTCCTTGAGGACCCCGTTGATCATCTCGCCGTGGGCGTGCATCTTCAGCGGGCCCTCGCCGTCACCGGTGATGTCGAGGGAGGAGTAGGAGGGCATGACCGTGCCGGTGCCGCGCTTCACGGCCTCGGCGAACGGCGCGAGGTGCACCTTCTCCAGTTCCTCCCGGCTGACCCGGGTGATGCCCTGGTCGATGGTGTACGAGCCGGTGGTGGAGGAGCCGAACTCGGTGCCGCCGTCGCCGACGAAGTGCTTGGCGCTGGTGAGGACCTTGTCGTTGCGCTTCAGGTCGCGGCCGTCGGGCGCGCCCTGCATCCCGTTGATCACCGTCTCCATGGCGGTGACCAGGGCCGGGTCCTCGCCGAACGCCTCGTAGGAGCGGCCCCAGCGCTCGTCGCGGGTGACGCAGACGCAGGGGGCGAAGTCCCAGGGGATGCCGGTGGCGCGCACCTCCTTGGCGGTGACCGCGCCGGTGCGCTCGGCGGTCCTCGGGTCGCGGCCCGCGCCGATGCCGATGTTGTGCGGCATGATCGTCGCGCCGATGACGTTGTTGTGGCCGTGGACGGCGTCCACGCCGTAGATCAGCGGGATCTGGAAGCGGGTCGCCTGGGCGCGGAGCTGGTAGCCGTCGATCATCTTCGCCCACGCGGCGGGGGTGTTGGGCGCGGGGACCGAGCCGCCGCCGGAGAGCAGGGAGCCGAGATCGTAGGCGGCGATGTCGCCCTGGGAGCGGAGCGCGTTGCGCTCGGCCTGGGTCATCTGGCCGGCCTTCTCGGCGAGGGTCATCCGGGAGAGGAGGTCGGCGACCCGCTTCTTCACGGGCAGCCTGGCGTCGAGGTAGGGCAGGCCGTGGGCGTCGATCACGATCTGCGGGGTCTCGGCGGGGGCCTTGGCTCCGGTGACGGTGAGCTGGAGCGGAATGGTTTCGGCCGCCTCGGCGGAACGATCCTTCTTGGTGGTGACGGAGACCGTGTGCGAGGTGCCGGAGGCGGTGCCGGCCGGGAAGGTGACGGTGCCGGAGACGGGCTCGAAGTCCTTGCCGGGCTCGGCACGGCCGTCCTCGCCGGTGCGGTAGGCGACGGTCACGGGCTCGTCCAGGGGCACGGCGCCGGTCGTGCCGACGGTGATCCTGGCCCGGGCCGTGCCGCCCTCGCCGACCGGGTACACGGCGGCGTCGGTGGTGACGCTCGCCTTGAGGGCGGGGTCGGCCTTCCCGTACAGCTCCAGGCCGTCCATGGCGAAGGTGCCGGGGGCGCCGGGCGGGAGGGTGAGGGCCCAGCCCCACATCTCGTTGAGGCCGAGGATCTGGTCGATCCCGCCGACGGGCTGGTAGTCGGCCCGGTAGACGAAGTCGGCGAAGGGGATCTCGACGAGCTGCCAGCCCTGCCAGTCGTCGGTGAAGGAGGTGGTCCACAGTTCGGAGGCCCCGCCGTGCGCGCCGCCGTCCTTGATCTCGAAGTTGATCCGCTTGCCCGAACCGGGCGGCAGGGGCGCGGTGTTCTGGCCGTACCACCAGAAGCGGAGGCCCTTGGAAGCGGTCCAGTCCTTCGGGGGCTCGTCGACGGCGAACTCGTGGCTGAGGCCGCCCCAGCCGCTGATGTCGTAGCTGCCCTGGAGGACCTTGGCGCCCTCGGGGGCGTCGGCGCGCTCGGCGAACTCCAGCTCCGGGTGGTCGTCGGCGTCGCTGCCCCAGGTGAAGATGCCGTCCGCGGGCGGGTCGGCGAACGGGACCTCACCCTCGAACCGGTCGACGGGCACGGGGGCGGGCTCGTCGGCGGGGGCCGCGGCGGCGGTGCCGGGCAGGGCGCCGGCGAGCAGGGAGGCGAGCACGGCGGTGGCGGCGGCCAGCGCCGTGCCGAGGGTACGCGGCCCGGTCCGGGATCTGACGCGGAATCCGGTGCGGGGGCGGGGCATGACGGCTCCTTCGCGGAGGGTGGCGGTCGTGCGGGACGTCCCGCGCACCGCGCCGCGGACGCCGCACGGATGCGGCGCCGAACCCATCGCGGTACCGGTTCCTGCGGGGTGCGGCGAGTCAACAACCCGCCGATCCCGCCGTCAAGACTTCACACCGAAATCGCGTGGAGTCCAATTCAGTTGGCCGGAACGGGGGTTGTGCCTTCACTTCGTGAATGCGCGGGCCCTTGACGGCCGTTCGTTCCGACAGTTCACCGACACAGCGCACCGCCCCCGCGCAACTCCCCCGCCGCCGCTACTCCGTGGGCTCGATGCCCGCCCGCAGCAGCCCGTAGGTGTACGCGTCCTCCAGCGCCTGCCAGGAGGCGGCGATGATGTTGTCCGCGACGCCGACGGTGGACCACTCGGCCGTGCCGTCCCCCGTGGAGATCAGCACACGGGTGGTGGAGCCGGTGCCGTGGCCGCCCTCCAGGATGCGGACCTTGTAGTCGATCAGCTCCAGCTTGGCGAGCTGCGGGTAGATCTTCTCCAGGCCGACGCGCAGCGCCTGGTCGAGGGCGTTGACCGGGCCGTTGCCCTCGGCGGTGGCGAGGATGCGCTCGCCCTTGGCCCAGAGCTTGACCGTGGCCTCGTTGGCGTGGGTGCCGTCGGGGCGGTCCTCGACGATCACCCGCCAGGACTCGGTGCGGAAGTAGCGGCGGGCGCGGCCCTCGGCCTCGGCGCGGAGCAGCAGTTCGAAGGAGGCGTCGGCGGCCTCGTAGGTGTAGCCCGCCAGTTCGCGTTCCTTGACGCGCTCGACGACCCGGCCGACCAGTTCGCGGTCGTCGCCGAGGTCGATGCCCAGTTCCTTGCCCTTGAGCTCGATCGAGGCGCGGCCGGCCATGTCGGAGACCAGCATCCGCATGGTGTTGCCGACCTGCTCGGGGTCGATGTGCTGGTAGAGGTCCGGGTCCACCTTGATCGCGGAGGCGTGCAGTCCGGCCTTGTGGGCGAAGGCGGAGACACCCACATAGGGCTGGTGGGTGGAGGGCGTGAGGTTGACAACCTCGGCGATGGCGTGCGAGATCCGGGTCGTCTCGGCGAGGGCGCCCTCGGGCAGGACCCGCTTGCCGTACTTCAGCTCCAGGGCGGCGACCACCGGGAAGAGGTTGGCGTTGCCGACCCGCTCGCCGTAGCCGTTGGCGGTGCACTGGACATGGGTGGCGCCCGCGTCGACGGCGGCGAGGGTGTTGGCGACGGCGCAGCCGGTGTCGTCCTGGGCGTGGATGCCGATGCGGGCGCCGGTGTCGGCGATGACGGTGGCGACGACGGCCTGCACCTGGGCGGGCAGCATCCCGCCGTTGGTGTCGCAGAGGACGACGACGTCGGCGCCGGCCTCGTACGCGGTGCCGACCACGGCCTTCGCGTAGGCAGGGTTGGCCTTGTAGCCGTCGAAGAAGTGCTCGCAGTCGACGAACACCCGGCGGCCGTGCTCGCGCAGATGGGCGACGGTGTCCCGGACCATCTCCAGGTTCTCGTCGAGGGTGGTGCGCAGGGCCAGCTCGACATGCCGGTCGTGCGCTTTGGCGACCAGGGTGACCACCGGGGCCCCGGAGTCCAGGAGCGCCTTGACCTGCGGGTCCTCGGCGGCGCTGCCCCCGGCCCGGCGGGTGGCGCCGAAGGCGACGAGCTGCGCGTGGCGGAAGGTGATCTCGCGCCGGGCGCGGGCGAAGAACTCGGTGTCCCGCGGGTTGGCGCCGGGCCAGCCGCCCTCGATGAAGCCCACACCGAAGTCGTCCAGGTGCCGGGCGATGGTCAGCTTGTCCGCGACCGTGAGGTTGATCCCCTCGCGCTGCGCGCCGTCGCGCAGGGTGGTGTCGAAGACGTGGAAACTGTCGTCGACCTGCGTGGCCTGGTCGTTGGTGGTCATGCCGTCCTGACTCCTGTCGGATGAGTGGCTCCGGAATGATGGCTCCACTTGCCCCCGTCGCCGCGCGCCGCTCGTCCGGCCGTGGTGGGGCCGCAAAACGAAAAGACCCCTCGCGGGTGCGAGAGGTCTGCGCGCGGGTCTGGGGCACGGTGCCCGCCGTCCGCGGGATTGCTGTCCACGGTTTCAGCGGTCACTGCGGACCGGCGCGCTGCTGCCGATAATCATGGCGAACGAGAGCACGAAGGCAGTCTGCCACAGCCGGGCCCCGCCGTGGACCACGGTCTCACGATGCGGGCGGCGGGCGGGGCCGGGGTCTCGGGGCCCGGGCCCCGAAGAGCCGGGACCGGAGGCCGGGGCCAGGGCCCGGGTGGGGCCCAGGGGCCCGGGTCTCGGGACTCGGGCCGGCCCGGCAGGCGGGCGGCCCGGTCAGCATCCGCTGACCGGGCCGCCCGAGAACGGTGGTGCGGTCCTGTGCGTCAGATGGTGCAGCCGGGTCCGGTCAGCGGGCGGACGCAGACGTTCAGGCCGGCGCCGCCGTTGTTGGTGTTGATGCCGGGGCCGCCGTCGAGGACGTCGAGGCCGTTGCCGCCGAAGAGGGCGTCGTTGCCGTTGCCGCCGGTGAGGACGTCGGCGCCGTCCCCGCCCTCGATGCGGTCGTTGCCGTCGCCACCGGAGATCTTGTCGTTTCCGGTGCCGCCGCACAGGAGGTCGTTGCCGCCGCGGCCGTCGATGACGTCGCTGCCGCCGAGGCCGAAGATCACATCGTCACCGGGGGTGCCGATCAGGACGTTGGGGAGGTTGTTGCCGACGATCGTGGGGGTCGCGGTGGCGCAGGTGAGCGCGGGGGCCGCACCCACGGTGATCTGGAAGTCACGGGTGATCGGGGTGACGTTCGGGTCCGGGTCGGTCGCCTCCACGGTGAAGTCGTAGGTGCCGGTGGTGGTCGGGGTGCCGGAGATGACGCCGGTCGCGGGGTCCAGGTTCAGGCCGGGCGGCAGGGTGCCGCCGGTGACCGCGAAGGTGGGGGCTCCGGAGCCGCCCGAGGTCTGGAGGGTGGTGGAGTACAGGGTGCCCACGGTGGCGTTCGGCAGCGGGCTGGTGGTCACCCAGGCGAGGTCCTGGACGGTGTAGGTGAAGACGAGGGTCGGGCGGGTGGACGCGGGGGCCGCGGTCGCCACGGCGTTGGTCACGCCCGTCGGCGAGGCGTAGGAACTGCCCGCTCCGCCGGCGCCGGAACCACCGGCGCCGCCGTACCAGCCGCCGCCTCCGCCGCCACCGCCGACGCCGGAGCTGCCCGCGCCGCCCTGCGCGAGGGCGCCGCTGTTGCCGGTCCCGATCGCGAGACCCGCGGTGCTGCCGGCGCCTCCGCCGCCCGGGCCCGAGTTGGCCCGGCTGCCGCCGCCGCCACCGCCCGCGGTGTACGCGGCGGCGCCGCGGCTCGATCACCGCCCACTGACCATCCGTCAACGACGTGTCATAGGCGGGCTTGCACGTGCAGACACACATGACGGTGATCTTCGCGAACTCTCAGACCGCGAAGATCACCACCGTCGACTACAAGCAGCAGTTGATCAATTACCCAACACTTTCTCAGGCCAGGCGGTGCGTCCAGCCGTGGACGTCCTCCGCCTTGCCCGTCTGGATGTCCAGCAGCGCCTTGCGGAGCTTGAGGGTGACCTCGCCGGGCTCGCCGCCCGACTGCCGCCACTCGCCCCGCGCGGACTTGACCGTGCCGACCGGGGTGATCACGGCCGCGGTGCCGCAGGCGAAGACCTCCTTGAGGGTGCCGTTCTCCGTGTCGGCCTGCCACTGGTCGATGGAGACGCGGCCCTCCTCGGAGCGGTGGCCGAGGTCCTCGGCGAGCTTGAGCAGGGAGTCACGGGTGATGCCGGCGAGCAGCGAACCGGTCAGCTCGGGGGTGACGATCCGGTCCTCGTAGACGAAGTACAGGTTCATGCCGCCCAGTTCCTCGACCCACTTGTGCTCCACGGCGTCGAGGTAGGCGACCTGGTCGCAGCCCTTCTGCGCGGCCTCGGCCTGGGCGAGCAGGGAGGCCGCGTAGTTGCCGCCGGTCTTGGCGTCGCCCACGCCGCCGGGCACGGCGCGGACCCGGTCCTCGGAGAGCCAGATGGAGACCGGCTTGACGCCGCCGGGGAAGTACGCGCCGGCGGGCGAGGCGATCACCAGGAAGAGGTACTCGTTCGCAGGGCGGATCCCCAGGCCGACCTCGGTGGCGATCATGAACGGGCGCAGATACAGCGACTCCTCGCCGCCGTGCGCCGGGACCCAGGCGCTGTCCTGACGGGCCAGCGCGTCGCAGGCGCCGATGAACAGGTCGACCGGCAGCTCGGGCATGGCCATTCGGCGGGCGGACGCCTGGAAGCGCCTGGCGTTGGCCTCGGGGCGGAAGGTGGCGACCGAGCCGTCCGGACGGCGGTACGCCTTCAGCCCCTCGAAGATCTCCTGCCCGTAGTGCAGCGTCAGGTTGGCCGGGTCGATCGACAGCGGCGCGTACGGGACGAGCTCGGCGTCGTGCCAGCCGCGGCCCTCGGTCCACTTGATCGTCACCATGTGGTCGGTGAAGTGGCGGCCGAAACCGGGGTTGGCCAGGATCGTCTCGCGCTCCGCGTCGGACAGGGGGTGCGAGGAGGGCTTGAGCTCGATCGTGGGCGTCGTCATGAGTGGATGTCCTTCACCGTTGGTAGTGACGGACCGCGCTCACGCCGACTGGTGCTCGGACGTCCGAGCACCACCGTGCGCCACGGCCCACGTTCGATTATCGCGCGCGTGGGACCGGGGGCGGAACAGCGTGCCGGAGCGGGGCAGCGTGGTGCGGTCCGGGTTCGATGGTGGCACCCGGGGCCGCACAGGAGAAGCCGCCGGGCGCGGTGGGGATGCGACCCGGCGGCGGGCGGGGGCTGCCGTTCGGGCGGCCCCCGGTGTCTGGTGTGTCGGAACCGGCGGGTCAGCTCGCCACGCGTACCGCGAGCGCGTCGCCGATCTCGTCCGTGGTGCGGACCGTGTCGGGGGTGCGTTCCGCGAGGTCGGCGGCGACCGCCTGCTCGACCCGGACGGCCTCCGCCTCGTGGCCCAGGTGGCGCAGGAGCAGGGCGACGGAGAGGACGGTGGCCGTGGGGTCGGCCTTGCCGGTGCCGGCGATGTCGGGGGCCGAGCCGTGGACGGGCTCGAACATCGACGGGAAGGCGCCGGTCGGGTTGATGTTGCCGGACGCGGCCAGGCCGATGCCGCCGGTCACGGCCGCGGCGAGGTCGGTGAGGATGTCGCCGAAGAGGTTGTCGGTGACGATGACGTCGAAGCGCTCGGGCTGGGTGACGAAGAAGATCGTCGCGGCGTCGACGTGCAGATAGTCGGTGGTGACCTCGGGGTACTCGCGGCCGACCCGGTCGAAGACGTTCTTCCACAGGTGGCCCGCGTACACGAGGACGTTGTTCTTGTGGACGAGGGTCAGCTTCTTGCGGGGGCGGGCGTTGGCGCGCTCGTACGCGTCCCGGACCACGCGCTCCACACCGTGGGCGGTGTTGAGGCTGACCTCGGTGGCGACCTCGTGCTCGGTGCCGGTGCGCAGCGAGCCGCCGTTGCCCGTGTAGGGGCCTTCGGTGCCCTCGCGGACGACGACGAAGTCGATGTCCGGGCGGCCGGCGAGCGGGGTCGCCGTATTGGGGAACAGCTTCGACGGACGCAGGTTGACGTAGTGGTCGAAGGCGAAGCGGAGCTTCAGGAGCAGGCCGCGCTCCAGGACGCCGGAGGGGACCGTCGGGTCGCCGATGGCGCCGAGCAGGATCGCGTCGTGGCCCTTGAGCGACTCCAGTTCGGCGTCGGGCAGGGTCTCCCCCGTCCGGTGCCAGCGCTGGGCGCCGAGGTCGTACTCCTTGGTCTCCAGCTTCACGTCCTGCGGGAGGACGGCGGAGAGGACCTTCAGGCCCTGGGCCACGACTTCCTTGCCGATGCCGTCACCGGGGACCACTGCGAGATTGATGCTGCGAGACATGACGGCACCCTACTCCGCGTCCCATGGATTGACATGAGGCGTCCACGATGCGGACTCGCGGGCGGCTCGCGCCGGGGTCGGGCCCCGGCGCGCGGGGCGGAAGGCCGGCTCAGTGGCCGGTCTCGCCGCCGTTGTCACGGCGGTCGAGCGCGCGCTGCAGCGCGGCGGCGGCGTTCCTGCGGTCGTCCTCGGTGGTGCGGGGGGCACGGCGGACGCGGTGGACGGTCTCAGCGGACATGGTGATCGACTCCTTGGAGATCGGAAGGATTTCGAAGGCGCCGGAAAGAGGCGGGGAGCGAGGCCGCAGGGATTGCCTGCGCAAGGGCTCTGGCTCACGACCGCCATTCGCTGGATCGAGCGAGACGTTCGGCTCCTACAAAAGTAGGGCAGCCCCACCGCTCTGTCTCCACAATTACTCGGACTTCCTACTATCTGAGACGGCCCTTCGAGCCGGCCTCCACCACCCCAGGTCAGGGCTGTTCCGCTTCCCGACTCAGATCGATGCACGATCTAGCTTGCACTCCTATCTAGCTGGTGATGAGATGCACCTCATGGCCGCAGACCGCAGAACCAGCTGGCTCAAGGGCGTGCTCGACCTGCTCGTCCTCTCCTGCCTCACCGGCGGCGAGAGCTACGGGTACGAGATCGCCAGGTCCCTCGCCGAGGCGGGGGTGGGCCAGGTCAAGGGCGGCACCCTCTATCCGGTCCTCAACCGGCTGGAGGAGAACGGCTATGTGGTCGGCGAGTTCCGCGCCGCCGAGCGCGGTCCGGGCCGCCGCTACTACCGGCTCACCGCCCTGGGCCGGGCACATCTGGCGGGTGAGACCACCGCCTGGCTGGAGTTCCACACCGCCGTCCGCGCCCAGCTGACCACGCCACCGGCCACGGGCCACGGCGGACCGACCCCGGGGGGAAGCGCATGAGCACCGAGGACACCCGCGACGCGGTCTGGTTCGACCGCCTCGCCACCGCCCTGCGCGCGCAGGGGGTGCCGGACGAGCGGGCCGGGGCCACCCGCGCCGAACTCGCCACCCACCTCGCGGAGACCGGCACCCGCGCCGAGGAGGAGTTCGGCCCCGCGGCGGAGTTCGCGGCGCGCCTCGGCGGCGCGGCACCGGGGCCGGGCGCGCCCGGCGAGGGCGTGGACGAGCCGGGTGAGGGGGCCGAGGAGTGGACCTGGACCGCGGACGTCTACCGCGACCTGGAACTCCTCGCCGCGCACGGTGACGCGGGCTGGGAGGTCCAACGCCTCGACAGGCTGGGCCGGTTCGTGTGCCGCCGGGAGCCCGGCACGGCGATGCGCTGGGAGTACCGGCGCGAGATCGTCGGCGCGGCCGGGGCACAGGCCCCGGACGGCGCCCTGGCCCGGCTGGCACCGGAGGGCTGGGAGCTGTGCGGCGAGTGGTTCCACTATGCCTACTTCAAGCGGCCGAGGTCGGCGGACGAGGGGCCGGCCGCGATGCTGACCGCGCTGCCCGCGCGGCCGGGCCGCTCCTGGTACATCGGCGCGAAGGCGCTCGCCCTGCCCGTCGGATGGCTGCTGGTGGTGGCCGTGGTCCAGGCGGGGTACTGGACGGGCCGGCTGGGCATCGGCTGGACGGTCGGCCTGCTGACCGGCGGGGCCCTGCTGGTGGCCCTGGCGACCCGGCGCATCGTCGCCTCGACGGCCTCCCCCGCCCTGCCGCAGCGGCCGCCGTTTCCCCGGGGAGGCGAGGGGCAGACGGGTACGGGAGGTTGACATGAACGCTCAGACACTCGCCGCATCCGGCCGCTCGTCGGCCCGGCGGGCGGCGAACAGCAAGGCCGTCGGCATAGGTGCTCGGTGGGGACTCGCCGCACGCGGCGTGCTGTACCTGCTCATCGGGGTGCTCGCGCTGCAGATCGCCTTCGGCGACAGCGGGGAGCAGGCGGACCGGGGCGGCGCCCTCGCCGAACTCGCCAAGCAGCCGGCCGGGCCGGTGATGCTGTGGGCGGTCGGCATCGGCCTGATCGGCATGGCCCTGTGGCGGCTGTCGGAGGCCCTGTTCGGGGCGGCCGGGGAGGACGGCCGCAAGGCGGGCAAGCGGGCGCTGTCCGGGGCCCGGTTCGTGTTCTACGCCTTCGTGGCGTACTCGGTGCTGTCCTTCGCCGCCGGTGAGAGCGGCAGCGGCTCCAGCGACCAGCAGTCGCAGGACGTGACCGCGCGTGCCCTGGAACTGCCCGGCGGGCAGTGGATCGTCGGCCTGGCGGGCCTCGGCATCATCGGCGCCGGCCTCTGGATCGCGGTCCGCGCCGCGCTGCGGAAGTTCCACAAGCACCTCAAGCGCGGCGAGATGTCGCGGAAGGCGAAGAGGTTCACCGATGTGACCGGCGTCGGCGGCGGCCTGGCGCGGGGCGCGGTCTTCGCGATGATCGGCTTCTTCGTCGCCAGGGCGGCCCTGGAGTACGAGCCCGACAAGGCGAAGGGCTTCGACGACGCGCTGCGCGCCTTCGCCGACACCCCGGCCGGGCCGTGGCTGCTGGCGCTCGTCGCGGCCGGGCTGGCGCTCTTCGGGGTGTTCTCCTTCGCCATGGCGCGGTGGCGCAAGGTCTGAACCCGGGTGGCCCGCCCGGGCCGGGCGGCACGAGACGGGCCGGGAGCGGCCGGGCGGCACGAGACGGGCGGGAGCGAGGGGATGCCGGGGCCGGGGCCTGTGCCATCCCCTCCGCGCGTCAGCCGGAGGTCGCCTCGTCCAGGACGCGCGCCACCCGCGCCGTCCACGCCGTGAACTCCTCGCGTGCCTCGGGGGTGAGCCCGGCGTCCCCGGCGAGAGCGGCCGCCTGGTCGTCGCTCAGCCCGTCCGTGCCCAGGTCGGCGAGGAGAACGTGGAGCCGGGCCATGACACCGGCCAGCCGGCGGGCGTCCTCGTGGTCGATGCTGTCCACCCCGTGGCCGGGGCCGAGAGTGGTGGATCCGGGCATGGCGTCCTCCTGGACTCCTCGGGAGCCCCCCTCCACACCGAAGCCTAGGGCCTTTCGACGGGACCGGCCGGGCCGGGGGCCCCGCCGCCCGGACCCGGCCCGGAACGTGAGCCGCCCCCGGCCGGTCTTGGGGGGACCGGCGGGGGGCGGTGTTCACGGGGTGGTACCGCGGGGGTACCGGGGGGGCACGGTGGCGCCGGGCGGGGGTCAGCCCATGTGCGGGTAGGTGTAGTCGGTCGGCGCGACCAGGGTCTCCTTGATGGCGCGGGTCAGCGTCCAGCGCATCAGGTTCTGCGGGGCACCGGCCTTGTCGTTGGTGCCGGAGGCGCGGCCGCCGCCGAAGGGCTGCTGGCCGACCACGGCGCCGGTCGACTTGTCGTTGATGTAGAAGTTGCCCGCGGCGTACCGCAGCTTCTCCATCGTGTGCGCGGCGGCGGCACGGTCGTTGGCGATCACCGCGCCGGTGAGGGCGTAGTCGGAGACGGACTCCATCTGCTCCAGCATGGCGTCGTACTCCTCGTCCTCGTAGACGTGCACGGCGAGGATCGGGCCGAAGTACTCCGTGGTGAAGACCTCGTTGCCGGGGTCGGTGCACTCGATGACCGTGGGGCGCACGAAGTAGCCGACCGCGTCGTCGTAGCTGCCGCCCGCGACGATCGTGCAGGTCGGGTCCTCCTTGGCGCGGTCGATCGCGGCCTTGTTCTTGGCGAAGGACCGCTCGTCGATCACGGCGCCGATGAAGTTCGACAGGTCGGTGACGTCGCCCATGGCGATGCCGTCGACCTCGGCCGCGAACTCCTCCTTGAAGCCCGAGTTCCACAGGGAGGCCGGGATGTAGGCGCGGGAGGAGGCCGAGCACTTCTGGCCCTGGAACTCGAAGGAGCCGCGGGTCAGGGCGGTCTTCAGCACGGCGCGGTCGGCGCTCGGGTGGGCGACGACGAAGTCCTTGCCGCCGGTCTCGCCGACGATCCGGGGGTAGGAGCGGTACTTCTCGATGTTGTTGCCGACCGTCTTCCACAGGTGCTGGAAGGTGCGGGTCGAGCCGGTGAAGTGGATGCCGGCGAGCATCGGGTGCTCCAGCGCCACCTCGGAGACGGCGAGGCCGTCGCCCGTCACCAGGTTGATGACGCCCTTGGGCAGGCCCGCCTCCTCCAGCAGCTGCATCAGCAGCACGGCGGCGTGGGTCTGCGTCGGGGAGGGCTTCCAGACGACGACGTTGCCCATCAGGGCGGGCGCGGTCGGCAGGTTGCCCGCGATGGCGGTGAAGTTGAACGGGGTGATCGCGTAGACGAAGCCCTCCAGCGGGCGGTGGTCCAGGCGGTTCCAGACGCCCGGCGAGTTCGCCGGGGGCTGCTCGGCGAGCAGGTCGCGGGCGTACTTGACGTTGAAGCGCCAGAAGTCGACCAGCTCGCAGGGGGTGTCGATCTCGGCCTGCTGGGCGGTCTTCGACTGGCCGAGCATGGTGGAGGCGGCCATCGTCTCGCGCCAGGGGCCGGCCAGCAGCTCGGCGGCGCGCAGGATGATCGCGGCGCGGTCGTCGAAGGACATGGCGCGCCAGGCGGGCGCGGCGGCGAGGGCCGCGTCGACCGCGTCCCGGGCGTCCTGGGCGGTGGCGTTGCCGAAGGTGCCGAGGACGGCCTTGTGGTTGTGCGGCTGCACGACGTCGAAGCGCTCGCCGCCGCCCATCCGCTTGACGCCGCCGATGGTCATCGGCAGCTCGATCGGGTTCTCGGCCAGTTCCTTGAGCTTGGTCTCCAGCCGGGCGCGCTCGGGCGAACCGGGGGCGTAACCGTGGACCGGCTCGTTGACCGGGGCGGGGACCTGGGTGACGGCGTCCATGATTCCGTGGCTCCTTCTGCGGGTTGAGCGAGGGGTGTAGAGGGCCGTGGGCCGGTTCGTGCGGGTCAGTTCTTGGTGATCATCGAGCGGGCGAAGAACAGCAGGTTGGCCGGCTTCTCCGCGAGCCGGCGCATGAAGTAGCCGTACCAGTCGGTGCCGTACGCGGTGTAGACGCGCATCCGGTGACCCTCGGCGGCCAGCCGGACGTGCTCCTCGCCGCGGATGCCGTAGAGCATCTGGAACTCGTACTCGTCCAGCTTGCGCCCGGCGCCCCGGGCGAGCTCCTGGGCGATGGCGATCAGGCGCGGGTCGTGGGACCCGATCATCGGGTACCCCTCGCCCTCCATCAGGATGCGCAGGATGCGCACATACGCCTTGTCGATCTCCGCCTTGTCCTGGAGGGCGACGGAGGCGGGCTCCTTGTAGGCGCCCTTGACGATCCGGACACGGCTGCCGTTCGCGGCGAGGCGGCGGGCGTCGTCCTCGGTGCGGTACAGGTACGCCTGGATGACGCAGCCGGTCTCCGGGAAGTCCTTCCGCAGCTCCTCGTGGATGGCGAACATCGAGTCGAGGGTGGTGTGGTCCTCGGCGTCCAGCGTCACCGTGGTGCCGATCGCGGCGGCGGCCTCGACGACCGGGCGGACGTTGGCGAGGGCCAGCTCGTGGCCGCCCTCCAGGGACTGGCCGAACATCGACAGCTTGACCGACATCTCGGCCTTCGGGCCGAAGCCCAGACCGGCCAGGTGCTCGATCAGCTCCAGGTAGGCGTCGCGCGCGGCGGCGGCCTGCTCGCGGGTGGTGATGTCCTCGCCGACGACGTCGAGGGTGACCTCCAGGCCCCCGGCCACCGCGTCCTGGACGATCGGGACGACCTGGTCGACGGTCTCGCCGGCGATGAAGCGGGCGACGACCTGCTTGGTGCCCGGCGCGGCCGACACGAAGCGGCGCATGCGGTCGCTGCGCGACGCGGCGAGGATCACGGGACCCAGCACGGGCACCTCCATGGAGCACGTTCAGAAGAAGGGGCGGAACCCGGGAAGTCCGACGAGACCGACGAGACCGACGAGACGGGAACATTCCGGAAACCGCACGAAGAACCACCGTGAAACCTAAGGATGGCGCGGATCGCGAACCATCGACAGCTGTCACGCATCCGTGTCCCGGATCTCAGACATCTGTCTGAGGGGTGCGAGAATGACCGGGTGAAAGGCGACTACCAGGACCTGGTCGACGAGGTGTCCGCGCTGCTCGGGGCCCCCGCGACACTGGAGGACCGGGACTTCGGCCTGATCGCCTTCGGCGCCCACGACAGCGACGACGACACGGCGATGGACCCGGTCCGCACCCGCTCGATCCTCACCCGGAAGTCCACCCCCGCCGTGCGGGCCTGGTTCGAGGGCTTCGGCATCACCCGGGCCACCGGCCCGGTCCACATCCCCGCCGAACCGGAGGCGGGCGTCAACCGCGCCCGCCTCTGCCTGCCCGTCCGCCACCGGGGCGTGGTCCTCGGGTACGTATGGCTGCTGGACGCCGATCCCCGGCCCCGGCCGGACCGGCTGGCCTCCGCCATGGAGGTGACGGAGCGGATCGGCCGGCTCCTCGCGGACGAGGAGCGGGCGGGCGCGGACCTGTCCCGGGAGCTGCGGGCGGTCCTGGCGGCGGACCGGGGCCGCCCGTACGACACGGCCCTCACCGCGCTGGGCGAGGCCCTCGGGGAGGACGCGCAGGGGCTGCACACCCTGGTGTGCGTGCTGCCCTGGCGGTCCGGCGACGCGCCCTCGGCCCGGTCGCTGCCCGGGGCCGCGGCGCTCTGCACGGTGGCGGTGCGCGGCGGCGCGGGGGACGCCCTGGCGGCCCTGGTGCGGCTGCGGTCCCCGGAGAACCCTGGGCCGGCGGTCGCGGCGGCGGCCCGGCTGCGGGAGTCGGCGGGCACCGGCCCGGGCGGGGACGGCGGCGCCGGGTGCGGGGTCGCGGCGGCCCGGCGTGGGCTGGCCGCGCTGGACGCGTCCTGGCGGGAGGCGGTCGCGGCGGCCCGGGCATCCCTCGCCGAGCCGCGGCTCGGTCCGGTCGCCCACTGGCCGGAGCTGGGCGCGTACCGGCTGCTGACGGCCCTGCCCCCGGAGGCGTCCGAGGACCCCGCCGTACGGGAACTGCTGGCCCCCGCCCACGCGGAACTCGCCCGTACCGCCGAGGTGTTCCTCGACCGCGCGGGCCAGGCCGGGCGCACGGCGGCCGCCCTCGGCATCCACCGGCAGACCCTCTACTACCGCCTGTCCCGCATCGAGCAGCTGACCGGCCTCGATCTGGACGAGGGCGGCGACCGGCTGCTGCTCCACATGGCCCTCAAGAGCGCAAGACTGTAGGGCTTGCCGCGCTCACCGAGATGCGTCAGCCCTGGTCCGACAGGGCTCACGGCGAGGGCCCCGGGAGCGGCCGGACAGGGCACCGCGATACGCCGTGACTGCGGGCAGGCATGGAACAGGTCGCGGCATTTGCGATCGAGAACGAATCGAACCGTTGCTTCGTGACAACCGCCACAGGCTTTTTCGGACACCGGCAGGTCGATACTACGTGCCGTCTCGACGACATAAGCAGGTTTGTCCATCTCGATACGGACATGCCTCACACAACCCTCGGCCACCTCGCCGTCGCGCCCACCCGCACCCATTCGCAGGCCGAAAAGGGCCATTTGACGGGCAGTCACGAATCACGGCGGCTCCGGCAAGCGCACCAGCACGCCCGGACGCCCATGGCAAGGGGGTGCCCTCACTACTACCCCTCTCCGTAGAGGGTCGTCGTTGTCCTCCGCTCCCGGCCGTCCTAACAATGGCTGCCCGCAAAGGCGCCGCCGCAGGTCGCACACAGAACGTGCCAGGCCAGCCCCTCGGTGGCGCTCCGCGATGACGAACGAGGTCACACATGAGCAAGCACCGCCGACCGACGCATTACCGGAAGATAACCATCGCTGCCGTCACCGTGGCCGCCGTGGGGGTGCCCTCTGTAGCCATGGCATGCATGGACCCGCAGGACGATCGGGACAGCCGCGCCCGCGGCGAACGGCAGAACGTACGCTCCGACCAGCGGTGGCACGACAACGAGTCGGGCCCGCGATGGGCGGGGGACAAGAAGGACCGGAAGCCGACCCGGCCCTCGTCGGGGAACCCGACACGCACCGCACCGCCGGCCGCCCCCAAGACCAAGGACCCCAAGGCCGCCGCACCGAAGCCGAAGGCCCCGAGGACCAAGGCGCCGAAGCCCACCGCGCCGCCCACGACCGCGCCGAAGCCCACCGCACCGAAGCCCACCGCACCGCCCACCACCGCGCCGAAGCCCTCCGCGCCGTCCACGACCGCGCCGGTGTCCGGGCATGTCGCCCGTGTCGTGGCGCTCGTCAACAGCGAGCGCAGCAAGGCCGGATGCTCGCCGGTGACCGTGAACGCGAGACTGTCCAAGGCCGCGCAGGCGCACAGCGAGGACATGGCCTCCCACCGGAACATGTCCCACACGGGCTCCGACGGATCGAGCGCGGGTGATCGCATCACGCGGGCCGGCTACAACTGGAGCACCTACGGCGAGAACGTCGCCTACGGATACTCGACTCCCGAACAGGTCATGGCGGGCTGGATGTCCAGCCCCGGCCACAAGAAGAACATCCTGAACTGCGGGTTCAAGGAGATCGGCGTCGGCCTCGCCCAGCCCGACGACTACTGGACGCAGAACTTCGGCACGGCCGGATAGGCATCCGCCGCGGGCCGAGGGGCCCGGTGCGTGGGTGCACCGGGCCCCTCGGCCACTCTCCTGCGGGCCCGCGGGCCGCCTCAGTCCGTGAGGTTCACCGAGCGGGCCGAGGCCGCGCCGATCTCCTCGGCGATCTCCGTGACCACGGCCGGCGGGACCGTGTCGTCCACGGTGAGGACGACCAGCGCCTCGCCGCCCTCCTCGGCGCGGGAGACCTGCATACCGGCGATGTTCAGCCCGGCCTCGCCGAGGATGCGGCCGACGGTGCCGACCACGCCCGGGCGGTCCTCGTAGCGCAGCACCAGCATGTGGTCGGCGAGCGCCAGGTCGATGTCGTGGTCCCCGATGGCCACGATCTTCTGGAGGTGCTTGGGGCCGGCCAGGGTGCCGGACACGGCGATCTCCTCGCCGCCGCCGAGGGTGCCGCGCACGGTGACGACGTTGCGGTGGTCGGGCGACTCGGAGCTGGTGGTCAGCCGGACCTCGACCCCGCGCTCCTGGGCGAACAGCGGCGCGTTGACATAGGACACCGTCTCGTCCACCACGTCCTCGAACACGCCCTTGAGCGCGGAGAGTTCGAGGACCTTGACGTCGTGCTGGGTGATCTCGCCGTAGACCTCGACGTCGAGGCGGACGGCCACCTCGCCCGCGAGGGCGGTGAAGATGCGGCCCAGCTTCTCGGCGAGCGGCAGGCCGGGGCGCACGTCCTCGGCGATGACACCGCCCTGGACGTTGACCGCGTCCGGGACCAGCTCACCGGCGAGCGCCAGGCGCACCGAACGGGCCACCGAGATACCGGCCTTCTCCTGCGCCTCGTCCGTGGAGGCACCGAGGTGCGGGGTGCAGACGACCTGGTCCAGCTCGAAGAGCGGGGAGTCGGTGCAGGGCTCCTTCGCGTACACGTCGAGACCGGCGCCGGCGACGCGGCCCTCCTTGAGCGCCGAGAACAGCGCCTCCTCGTCGACGATGCCGCCACGGGCCGCGTTGACGATCCGGACCGAGGGCTTGACCTTGTGCAGCGCCTCGTCGCCGATGAGGCCCAGGGTCTCGGGGGTCTTCGGGAGGTGGACGGTGATGAAGTCGGAGACCTCCAGCAGCTCGTCCAGGGTGAGGAGCTTGACGCCCATCTGCGCGGCGCGGGCCGGCTGGACGTAGGGGTCGTAGGCGACGATCTTCATGCCGAAGGCGGACATCCGCTGGGCCACCAGCACACCGATGCGGCCGAGGCCGACGACGCCGAGGACCTTCTCGCTCAGCTCGACGCCCGTGTACTTGCTGCGCTTCCACTCGCCGTTCTTCAGCGCGGTGTTGGCCTGCGGGATGTTGCGCGCGCTGGCGACCAGGAGGCCGCAGGCGAGTTCGGCGGCGGTGACGATGTTGGAGGTGGGGGCGTTGACCACCATCACACCGGCCTTGGTGGCGGCGGAGACGTCCACGTTGTCCAGGCCCACGCCGGCGCGGGCGACCACACGCAGCTTCTTGGCGGCGGCCACGGCCTCGGCGTCGACCTTGGTGGCCGAACGGATCAGGATGGCGTCCACGTCGGCGATGGCGGGCAGCAGCTCCGCGCGGTCCGCGCCGTTGCAGTGCCGGATCTCGAAGTCCGGACCGAGTGCGTCCACGGTGGCGGGCGACAGCTCTTCAGCGATGAGTACGACGGGTTTCGAGCTCACGGTGAGTCCTCACATGTCCGGTGCAGACGGCCGTCCCGACGGCCGCAGCGGTGGAGGGGGCTAGCCGCGTGGAAGACGCACGACACTGTGGGCCTGACGCGTATGTACGGATGAGTGTAGTGGTGACAGGGGCCGCGTCACGCGCCTCGTCGGCAGGATCACCCGTCCGTGGCGGGACGAAGTGTCGCAGGGCCCGCGCGGGCGGCCGGGATGCCCCGAGGGGACCGCGCGGACGCGGTCCCCTCGGGAGCCGGGGCCTCAGCCCTCGTCGTTGTCGACCCAGCTCATGAGCTTGCGCAGCTCCTTGCCCGTGGTCTCCAGCAGGTGCTCGGAGTCCTGGGTCTTGTACTCGTTGTACTTCTTCAGACCGCCGTGGTACTCGTCCATCCAGTTCTTGGCGAAGGTGCCGTCCTGGATCTCGGCGAGGACCTTCTTCATCTCGGCCTTGGTCTGGTCCGTGATGATGCGCGGGCCGGTGACGTAGTCGCCCCACTCGGCGGTCTCGGAGACCGACCAGCGCATCTTCTCCAGGCCGCCCTCGTACATCAGGTCCACGATCAGCTTCAGCTCGTGGAGGCACTCGAAGTAGGCGATCTCCGGCTGGTAGCCCGCCTCGGTCAGGGTCTCGAAGCCCGCCTTCACCAGCGCCGCGGTGCCACCGCAGAGGACGGCCTGCTCACCGAAGAGGTCGGTCTCGGTCTCCTCCTTGAACGTCGTCTTGATGACGCCCGCGCGGGTGCCGCCGATGCCCTTGGCGTAGGACAGCGCCAGCTCGAACGCCTTGCCCGTGGCGTCCTGCTCGACGGCCGCGATACACGGCACGCCGCGGCCCTCCTCGTACTGGCGGCGGACCAGGTGGCCCGGGCCCTTGGGGGCGACCATGGCGACGTCGACACCGGCCGGGGGCTTGATGAAGCCGTAGCGGATGTTGAGGCCGTGGCCGAAGAAGAGGGCGTCGCCGTCCTTGAGGTTCGGGGCGATGTGCTCCTCGTAGACCTGGGCCTGGATCGGGTCCGGGACCAGGATCATGATCACGTCGGCCTCGGCGGCGGCCTCCGCCGGGGTGACGACCCGCAGGCCCTGCTCCTCGGCCTTCGCCTTGGACTTCGAGCCCTCGTGCAGACCGACCCGGACGTCGACGCCGGAGTCGCGCAGCGACAGCGCGTGGGCGTGGCCCTGGCTGCCGTAGCCGATCACCGCGACCTTGCGGTTCTGGATGATGGACAGGTCGGCGTCGGCGTCGTAGAACAGCTCGGCCACTGGGATTCTCCTTGGAATGCTGGTGTTGCGTCCCACCGTACGGCGGGCGTGGACGGGAGGGTTGCCGGGTCTCGACTGGCGAGACCTGCGCGGACGGCCCGGGGCGCCGGGAGGGTTCAGGCGCTGCGGTCCAGGGCGCGCAGCGAGCGGTCCGTGATGGACCGGGCGCCGCGCCCTATGGCGATCGTGCCGGACTGGACGAGTTCCTTGATGCCGAACTGCTCCAGCATCTTGAGCATCGCCTCCAGCTTGTCACTCGAACCGGTGGCCTCGATGGTGACGGCGTCGGGCGAGACGTCGACGGTCTTGGCGCGGAAGAGCTGGACGATCTCGACGATCTGGGAGCGGGTCTCGTTGTCGGCGCGGACCTTCACCAGCACCAGTTCGCGCTGGATCGCGGCGGAGGGCTCCAGTTCGACGATCTTCAGGACGTTGACCAGCTTGTTGAGCTGCTTGGTCACCTGCTCCAGCGGCAGGTCCTCGACGCCGACGACGATGGTGATGCGGGAGATGTCGGGGTGCTCGGTGACGCCGACCGCGAGGGAGTCGATGTTGAAGCCGCGGCGGGAGAACAGGGCGGCGATCCGGGCCAGGATGCCGGGGGTGTTCTCGACCAGGACCGAGAGCGTGTGCTTGGACATGGCTTTCTCTGCTCTCTCTCAGTCGTCTTCGGCGTCGCCGAAGTCGGGACGGACACCGCGGGCGGCCATGACCTCGTCGTTGGAGGTGCCGGCGGCGACCATCGGCCAGACCTGGGCGTCCTCGTGGACGATGAAGTCGATGACGACCGGGCGGTCGTTGATCGCGTTGGCCTCCTCGATCACCTTGTCCAGGTCCTCGGGGGACTCGCAACGGATCGCGTGGCAGCCCATCGCCTCGGAGAGCTTCACGAAGTCCGGGACGCGGGTGCCGGCGCTCTTCTCCAGGCCGGTCGCGTCCGGGCCGGAGTGCAGCACGGTGTTGGAGTAGCGCTGGTTGTAGAAGAGGGTCTGCCACTGGCGGACCATGCCCAGGGCGCCGTTGTTGATGATGGCGACCTTGATCGGGATGTTGTTGAGCGCGCAGGTGACCAGTTCCTGGTTGGTCATCTGGAAGCAGCCGTCGCCGTCGATCGCCCAGACCGTGCGGCCGGGGCGGCCGGCCTTGGCGCCCATCGCGGCGGGGACCGCGTAGCCCATCGTCCCGGCGCCGCCGGAGTTGAGCCAGGTGGCGGGCTTCTCGTAGTCGATGAAGTGGGCGGCCCACATCTGGTGCTGGCCGACGCCCGCGGCGAAGATCGTGCCCTCCGGGGCGAGTTCGCCGATGCGCTTGATGACCTGCTGGGGGGCGAGGCTGCCGTCGTCGGGCTGCTCGTAGCCCAGCGGGTAGGTGTCCCGCCAGCGGTTCAGGTCCCGCCACCAGGCGGTGTAGTCACCGGCGTTGCCGTCGCTGTGCTCCGCCTGGACCGCCTGGACCAGGTCCGCGATGACCTCGCGGGCGTCGCCGACGATCGGGACGTCCGCGGTGCGGTTCTTGCCGATCTCCGCCGGGTCGATGTCGGCGTGGACGATCTTGGCGAAGGGCGCGAAGCTGTCCAGCTTGCCGGTGACCCGGTCGTCGAAGCGGGCGCCGAGGGCGACGATCAGGTCGGCCTTCTGGAGCGCGGTGACGGCGGTGACGCTGCCGTGCATGCCCGGCATCCCGACGTGCAGCGGGTGGCTGTCGGGGAACGCGCCCAGCGCCATGAGGGTGGTGGTGACGGGCGCGCCGGTCAGCTCGGCGAGGACCTTCAGCTCGGCGGTGGCGCCGGCCTTGAGGACGCCGCCGCCGACGTAGAGGACGGGCCGCTTGGCGCCGGTGATCAGCTTGGCCGCCTCGCGGATCTGCTTGGCGTGCGGCTTGGTGACCGGGCGGTAGCCGGGCAGGTCGGTCTGCGGGGGCCAGGAGAAGGTCGTCTTCGCCTGGAGGGCGTCCTTGGCGATGTCGACGAGGACCGGGCCCGGGCGGCCGGTGGCCGCGATGTGGAACGCCTCGGCGATGGTGCGCGGGATGTCCTCGGCCTTGGTGACGAGGAAGTTGTGCTTGGTGATCGGCATGGTGATGCCGCAGATGTCGGCCTCCTGGAAGGCGTCCGTGCCGATCGCCTTGGAGGCCACCTGGCCGGTGATCGCGACCAGCGGGACGGAGTCCATGTGTGCGTCGGCGATCGGGGTGACCAGGTTGGTGGCGCCGGGTCCTGAGGTGGCCATGCAGACGCCGACCTTGCCGGTGGCCTGCGCGTAGCCGGTGGCCGCGTGGCCGGCGCCCTGCTCGTGGCGGACCAGGACGTGCCGGACCCTCGCGGAGTCCATCATCGGGTCGTACGCCGGGAGGATCGCGCCGCCGGGGATGCCGAACACCGTCTCCGCCCCCACCTCCTCAAGGGAGCGGATGAGGGACTGCGCGCCCGTGACGTGTTCGACGGGGGCGGAGGGCTGTCCGCCGCTGCGGGGCCGCGGCTGCGGATGGGCCCCGGTGGCCTGCTCGGTCATCGGCATTCTCTTCTCGATGCGATGGGTTTTTGCGAGGGTTTGGTACGGGTCTGCTCTGTGCCGGTGCAACAAAAAACCCCTCGTGCCGTCAGGCAAGCGAGGGGAGCGCGTCGGAGGTTCCAGCGGGGCCTGTCAGTGGCGGCCCTGCTCAGCCGACGCGCTGTCCAAGTACGAGAATTCGGGTGCGCATGGCACAGACCCTCCCCCCGACGCACTGTCACTGTCAAGTGGGTGGGACACGCGTCTCACTATTCGAGCCGTTGCGTGCCTGCGGGATTCCGGCGGTGAGCAGCGGCAACGGCATCCCGGCGGGTACCGGGTAGGTGCCGCGGACCAGGGCGCGGCGCAGCCGGTACTCGTCCAGCGGCCCGGAGAAGGCCATTCCCTGGCCGTGGGTGCAGCCCATCGCGCGCAGGGCGAGGACCTGCTCGGGGACGTCGACGCCGTCGGCCACCGCGTGCATACCGAGGTCGCGGGCGATCCGCAGCAGCCCGCTGGTGATCTTGTGCAGTCGGGCCGACTCGACGACCCCCTCGACCAGCCCCCGGTCCAGCTTGAGGACGTCCACGGGGAGGCGGCGCAGGGCGTTGATCGCCGCGTAGCCGCTGCCGAAGCCGTCGAGGGCGATCCGCACACCGAGCCGGCGCAGGGCGGTGAGCCGCTGTTCCAGGTCGTCGAAGGAGATCCGCGGGTCGCTGTCGGCCAGCTCGATGACCAGGGCGCCGGAGGGGAGCTGGTGCCGGGTGAGCAGGGCCTCGATGGAGCCGAGGGGCAGGGAGCGGTCGAGGAGCAACCGGGCGGAGAGCCGCACGGAGACAGGGGTGGGATGGCCGAGCCGCCCGCGTTCGGCGGCCTGCGCCACGGCCTCCTCCAGCAGCCAGCGTCCCAGTTCGGCG
Source organism: Streptomyces sp. NPDC005805 (assembly GCF_040630445.1). NCBI lineage: Bacteria > Bacillati > Actinomycetota > Actinomycetes > Kitasatosporales > Streptomycetaceae > Streptomyces > Streptomyces sp. NPDC005805. The sequence goes on along the minus strand of NZ_JBEXXN010000058.1, from coordinate 18,818 downwards.
GCGCGGTTGCCGTCGTCGGCGACCCGCAGGAACTCGGCGGGGGTGAAGAGGATGCCCTGCGCCGATCTCCAGCGCGCCTGGGCGGAGACGGCGGTGATCCGGCCGGTGGCCAGGCTGACCACCGGCTGGTGGAGCAGCGCGAACTCGCCGTCGTGCAGGGCGCTGCGCAGCTTGGCGGCCAGCTCGGTGCGGCGCACCACCTCCGCCTGCATCTGCGGGGCGTAGAGCTCGACGCGGTCCTTGCCGGCGGCCTTCGCCCGGTACATGGCGAGGTCGGCGTTGCGCATCAGGTCGCCGGGGTCGATGGAGGGCTCGGCGAAGGCGACGCCGATGGAGGCGGCGACCCGCACCTCGGCGCCGTCGATGCGGTACGGCTGGGAGAGCATCAGCCGCAGCCGGTCGGCGATCTCGTGGACCTGGAGTTCGCGGTCGGCCTGGGCGGTGGTGCCGTCGCCGACGATGAGGGCGGCGAACTCGTCGCCGCCGAGCCGGGCCGCGGTGTCCCCGGCCCGTACGGATTCGGCCAGTCTTCGGGCGGCCTGGACGAGGAGTTCGTCGCCCGCCTGATGGCCGAGACGGTCGTTGACGCCCTTGAATCCGTCGAGGTCGATGAAGAGCACCGCGGTGGCCCGGTCGCCGGCCCGGCGGCCGGAGAGGGCACGGCGCACCCGCTCGGTGAACAGGGCCCGGTTGGGCAGGTCGGTGAGGGGGTCGTGCTCGGCGTTGTGCTGCAACTGGGCCTGGAGGCGCACGCGTTCGGTGACGTCCCGGCTGTTGAAGATCAGACCGCCCTGGTGGCGGCTGACGGTGGACTCCACATTCAGCCAGGTGCCGGTTCCGGAGCGGAAGCGGCACTCCATCCTGGTGGTGGGTTCCTCGGCGGGCTGGGCGGCGAGGAAGCGCCGGACCTCGTGCACGACCCGTCCGAAGTCCTCGGGATGGATCAGGGAGGCCAGTTCGGAGCCGACGAGTTCCTCCGCGTCCCGGCCGTAGACCTTGGTGGCGGCGGGTGAGACGTAGCGCAGCACCCCGCTGGGGGCGGCGATCATGATGACGTCGCTGGAGCCCTGCACCAGGGAGCGGAAGTGGCTCTCCTTCTGGGCGAGTTCATGGCTGAGGGCGATGTTGTCCAGCAGCATGATGCCCTGGCGGACCACGAGGGCGAGGACGACGGTGCAGCCGGTGATCACGACCACCCGGTCCACCCGGCGGCCCTCGGTGACGCTGTAGAGGATGCCGAGGGTGCAGATCGCCGCCGCGAGATACGGCGTGAGGGCGGTGAGGGAGCTCGCCAGCGGCCGGGCGGCCCTGCCGGGCCGCCGGGGGCCGCGCGCCGCCCCGCCAGCCGCCTCCACGGCCCTGCGCGCCCCCCAGGGGGCGTACGCGAGGAGCAGCGAGCCGGCGAACCAGCCGGCGTCCAGGAGCTGGCCGGAGCGGTAGCTGTCGCGCAGCAGCGGTGAGGTGAACAGGGCGTCGCACAGCACGGTCAGGGCGAGCCCTGCGATGGCCGTGTTGACCGCGGAGCGGCTGCCGGGGGTGCGCCGGAAGTGCAGGGCCAGCACCATGCTGACCAGCACGATGTCGAGCAGCGGGTAGGCGAGGGCCAGGGCGGCCGGGGCCACGCTCTCGCCCCGGGCGTGCGCGGTGTGGGCGAGCGCCAGGCTCCAGGAGAGGGTCAGCAGGGAGCCGCCGATCAGCCAGGCGTCGAGGCCCAGGCAGACCCAGCCGGCCCGGCCCGAGGGGCGCTTGGCCAGCACCAGCAGGCCGACGATGGCCGGCGGTGCGAAGCAGAGGAAGAAGAAGTCGGCGACGGACGGGCTCGGCACCGGGGCGTCGAGCACCACCTCGTACCAGCCCCAGACCGCGTTTCCCGCGGCGGCCATGAACGAGGAGAACGAGAACAGCAGCCAGGCGGGGCGGAAGCGGCACTCGGGTGTGCGCGCGTAGAGCAGGCAGGAGACGGCGGCGATCAGGGCGGCCGCGCTCAGCCCGAAGTCGCCCATGATCAGGGCGAGTTCCCGGGAGCCCCAGCCGAGGCCGGCGCCCACCGCGTACGCCGCGCAGACGGCGGCGAGCGCGAGCTGCCGGCGCAGCGCGGTGCCGCCCGCCGGGCGGGTCTCGCGGGCCGTGAGCGCGCCGGGGGCGCTCACCGGACCGCCTCCGCCCGCGCCGTCGGCGCCCGGTGCCGCGCGGGGCGGCCGGACGGCGGGCACGGGCGGGGCCGGGCGCCGCGTGGCGCCCGGCCCGCCGGGGCGCACGGAGGTGGTCGTCGGCGGCTCCGCCGCGTCGGTTCGTCGGTCCATCGGCCCCGCATCGCCCGTCGCCCCCCTCAGGTCTGATCGGCAGTCAGTGCGCGTGCGCGTAGCCGCACCGCCCCTCTGCGTCCGGTGCAGCCCCCAGGTCGGGACGATACACCAATATCGTCACTCAGGGACATAGCGCCTCTACTCTCCGTGACGACCTGCGACAACGGGGCCACGCGGCGCATTCGGGTGACTTCGCAGGGTGAGGTCCCGGCGGCGCCGGGTGATCAACCGCCGGTCGTCAGCACCACGTTGCGCGGCTCCTCCCCCGCGGCGAAGCGGCTCACCTGATCGGCGAGCAGGCGCTTGGCGCGGGGCATGAACGCCGAGGTGGAGCCGCCGACATGGGGGCTGATCAGCACTCCGGGGGCGTGCCACAGCGGATGTCCGGCGGGCAGCGGCTCGGGGTCGGTGACATCGAGGGCGGCGGTGATCCGGCCCGTCTCCACCTCCGCGAGCAGGGCCTTTGTGTCCACGACCGGGCCGCGGGCCACGTTCACCAGCAGCGCCCCGTCCTTCATCCGGGCCAGGAAATCGGCTCCCACCAGGCCCTTCGTCCGCTCCGTGAGCGGCGTCGTGATGATCACCACGTCCGCTTCGGGCAGCAGGGCGGGCAGATCGGCGAGTGCGCGCACTTCGCCGCGCTCCGATGTCCGCGCGGAGCGCGCGACGCGCGCCACCCGCGCGCACTCGAAGGGCGCGAGCCGGTCCTCGACGGCCGCGCCGATGGAGCCGTAGCCGACGATCAGGACCGATGTGTCCGCGAGGGCCGGGTAGAAGCCCGAGCGCCACTCCTCGGCGTCCTGTCCGCGCACGAACCCGGGAATCCCGCGCAGCGAGGCCAGGACCAGGGCGAGGGTCAGCTCCGCGGTCGACGCCTCGTGCACGCCCTTGGCGTTGCACAGCCGCACCCCGGCGGGCAGGGAGGCGAGGCCGGGCTCCACATGGTCCGTGCCGGCGGAGAGGGTCTGCACCACGCGCACCGACCGCATGGCCTCCAGCGGGCGTATGGCGATCTCCATGCCCTTCATATAGGGCACGGCGTAGAAGACGCAGTCGGCCGGATCGGCCGGGAAGTCCGCTCCGCCGTCCCAGAAACGGTAGGTGAGGCCCGAGTCCGCGGGCGAGGGAAGGCCGTCGATCTCGTCGGCGGCGATGGGCAGCCACACATCGGAAGTCATGGTCAGGAGGCTATGCGAAGCCGGGCCGTACGCATCGGCGCCGTGGGCATTGGTTAAGTTCTTGGGGCGGCCCGGCCCGGTCCACGAAAAGGCCCACACGGAAGGCGGTTACGGGGAGTTGGAGCGCAGGACGATCGGTGCGGCGGCCCTTCGGGTGGGCGCCGTCGGGCTCGGCTGCATGCCGATGAGCTGGGCGTACACCGGCTCGCAGCAGCGGGGGGAGCGCTCCTTGCGCACCGTGCACGCCGCGCTGGACGCCGGGACGACCCTGCTGGACACCGCCGACATGTACGGCCCGTTCACCAATGAGCTGCTGCTGGGCCGGGCCCTGAAGGAGCGGCGCGCGGACGCCTTCGTGTCGACGAAGGTGGGGCTGCTCCTCGGTGACCAGCACCTGGTCGCCAACGGCCGCCCCGGCTATGTGCGCAGGGCGTGCGACGCCTCGCTGCGCAGGCTGCGGACCGATGTGATCGACCTGTACCAGCTGCACCGGGCCGACCCCGAGGTGCCCGTCGAGGAGACCTGGGGCGCGATGGCCGAGCTGGTCACGGCGGGGAAGGTACGGGCGCTGGGGCTGTGCGCGGTGGGCGACGCGGGCGGCGGTGCCGGTGGCGCCCGGCCGGGCGTCCGGGCCGTTCGGGCCGTTGGGGCCCGGGCCGGGCGGCGGGCCGGGGGCGATCCGCACGACGGAACGATCCGCCAACTGGAGCGCGTACAGCAGGTGTTCCCGGTCAGCGCGGTGCAGGCGGAGCTGTCGGTCTGGTCGCCCGAGGCGCTGACGCGGCTGCTGCCGTGGTGCGAGGCGCGGGGCGTCGGGTTCCTGGCGGCGATGCCGCTGGGCAGCGGCTTCCTCACGGGGACACTGACCCCGGGGCAGGGCTTCGAGCCGGACGACGCCCGGGCCCGGCACCCCCGGTTCACCGCCGAGATGATGGCCGCGAACCAGCCCGTGGTCGCGGGGCTGCGCAGGGTCGCCGAACGGCACGGCCCCGGCGCCACCGCGGCGACGGTGGCACTGGCGTGGGTGCTGGGCCGGGGCCGGCACGTGGTGCCCGTGCCGGGGTCGAAGCGGCCCGAGTGGGCGGTCCGGAACGCGGCGGCCGCCGGGCTGCGGCTCACGGAGCGGGACCTCGCCGAGATCGCGGCGCTGCCGCGCGCCCTGGGCTCCTGGGACTGAGGAGCCCTCTCCGGGGCGGCCCGCTCCGGAGGGGGCCTTCCGGGGGACGGGATTCTTTCCGAAGATCGGGAACCTCCGGGGGCGCCCGGGTGTAAGACAGGTAGGAGACAGGCACGTCACCCGCGCTCGCCGCACACCGCGAGCTGCCGTCGAAGGGATCCCACCGTGCACCGTCCAGCTCTGGCGGCCGCCCTGGCCGCCGCCGCGCTCGTCCTGACGGCCGGCTGCTCGTCGGGGGACGCGGGGGACCCGGCGGGCGGCACCGCCGGCTCCCCGTCCGCCGCGGGCTCCTCCCCCGCCGCGTCCGGCCCGGCCGCCTCCGCCACCCCCTCCGCCCCGCCCGCCAAGGGCTCGGTCGAGGTGGTGTCCACGCTGACCGAGGGACTGGAGTCGCCCTGGGGCGCGGCCGCGCTGCCCGGCGGGGACCTGCTGGTGGCCTCCCGGGACGGGGGCACGATCACCCGGGTCGCGGCCGAGGGCGGGAAGAAGACCGAGCTGGGCGCGGTCCCGGGTGTCTCACCGGGCGGCGAGGGCGGCCTGCTGGGCCTCGCCGTCTCGCCCGACTTCGCCTCGGACCGGATGGTCTACGCGTACTTCACCACCGCCTCGGACAACCGCATCGCCCGCATGCTGTACGACGAGGGCAAGCCGGCCGGGCAGCAGCTCGGCGCGCCCGACACGGTGCTGCGGGGCATCCCCAAGGGCGTGATCCACAACGGCGGCCGGATCGCCTTCGGCCCGGACCGGATGCTGTACGCGGGCACCGGCGAGGCCGGTGACACCGGGCTGTCCCAGGACAGGGAGTCCCTCGGCGGCAAGATCCTGCGGATGACGCCGGACGGGCAGCCCGTGCACGGCAACCCGGACGCCGACTCGGTGGTGTACTCGCTGGGCCACCGCAATGTGCAGGGCCTCGCCTGGGACGGCGAGAAGCGGCTGTGGGCGGCCGAGTTCGGGCAGAACACCTGGGACGAGCTGAACCTGATCGAGCCGGGGAAGAACTACGGCTGGCCGGAGGTGGAGGGCCGGGCCGGGGAGTCCGGGTTCACCGACCCGGTCGCGCAGTGGCGGACCTCCGAGGCCTCGCCGAGCGGTATCGCCTGGGCCGAGGGCTCGATCTGGATGGCGGGCCTGCGCGGTGAGCGGCTCTGGCGCATCCCGCTCGCCGGAACGGAACCTTCCGCGGACCCCCAGCCGTTCCTGGAGGAGGAGTACGGCCGCCTGCGCACGGTCCTGCCGGCCGGCGGTGACCAGTTGTGGCTGATCACGAGTGAGACCGACGGCCGGGGAAACCCGGGGCAGGGTGACGACCGGATTCTCCGCCTGGAGGTCCGCTAGCACCCGCCCGCCCGCGGAAGCCGGCGGAGCACGTCTGCGACACCCTCCCGGACGGACCGGGAGGCCCACCGGGGAGGTGGCCGAGCGGTGTTCGACCTGTTCCATGAACTGTTCTCCCCCGGCCGCGCGCACACCGAGGCCGAACGCAACCGCCTGGAGCTCACCCGCGAGGACGTGGGGGACGGCGCGGAGCCCGGCTGCGGGCCGATAGACCTCACCTCGGGCGTGGTCACGGTCCGCCGCCCGGCGGTGCCCGACCCGGGCGAGGCCTCCGGACCGGACGGCCCCGAGGGACCCCCGCCGGAGGCGTGAGGGCCGCCGCGGGCGGCTCGGACCGGGGCGCGTCGGGGTGGACCGGGGCTGCGGGGCCGGACGGGCCGACCGCGCCTGCTGGCGGAAACGTGCTCCGCCCGTGCCGGCGTGGTCTCTCCGGGCCCAGTCGGAGGCCGGGGACACTGCGGGCCGGTGGGCGCGGGGCCGAAGGCTTCCCACCGGTAGCGCAAAGGCCCGCCGCAGGCGGCTCGGACGGGCGGCGGGATGCGCCCCGAGGCACCCGGCCCGGACGGGCCGGACGCCAACGGGCGCGTCGGGACGTCGGCCGCGTGCCCCAGCGGGGCGCGTCACGGCCCGGGGCCTCCAGCGGGCCGATAGGCGCGAGGCCGGTGGCGCGGGGCCGAGGCCGGTGGCGCGAGGCACCGGGCCCGGACGGACCGACCGCGCCTGGACAGGCTGACGGGGGGCCGGCCCGCCGAGTGGCCCGGCGGGCCGCGTCACGGCCGGGGCGGGGTGTCCAGCAGGTCGGTGAAGAGGCGGAGGCGATGCGCCACCGCCGCCGCCTCCACCCGGCCCGTGACGCCCAGCTTGGCGAGGATGTTGGAGACATGGACACTCGCCGTCTTCGGCGAGATGTACAGCTCCTCGGCGATACGGCGGTTGCTGTGCCCGGCGGCGACCAGCCGCAGGACGTCCCGCTCGCGCGGGGTCAGACCGAGCGCTGCGGCCTCCGCGCGGTCCGGCTCACCGGTCGTGGCGGCCGGCGCGGGGGTTTCACCGGCGGCCGTGGCCGGGGCGATCCGGGCGCGGCGGGCCAGCAGGGCGACGTCCTCCGCGAGCGGGCGGGCGCCCAGCTCCCGGGCCGTCTCCCCCGCCAGCCCCAGCAGCTCCGCCGCCGAGGCACGGCGTTCGTCCGCCGGTCCGGGCGCGGCGGGCCGCAGCAGGGACTCGGCCCACCGCAGACGCACCCGCGCCAGATCGTGCGGGCGGTCCAGCGGCTCGACGGCACGCACCGCCTCCGCCCAGTCCTCGGCCGTGTCGGCGTCCTCGGCCCGGCGCAGTTCCGCGCGGACCCAGCGTTCCAGGGCGTGCCAGACGGGTACGGCGGTGGGCAGGCTCCGGGCGGCGGCGCGGATGCGGTCGAGGCGGGCGGCGCGTTCCGGCGCGGTGGCCGGCAGGTCCCTGGTGTCGGCCTCCAGGGTCGCGGCCGCCAGCAGCAGGGGCCAGGCGTAGCACTGGGTGCCGGGCGGGAAGCCCTCGGCGGCGACCCGCGCCAGCTCGGCGCGCGCGTCGGCCTGGCGGCCCTCGGCGGCGGCGAGGCGCAGGGTGACGACGGCGAGCGGCAGGGTCTTCTGCGGCATGGGGTCGTGCGGGCCGAAGAACTCCCGGGCCCCGGCCAGGCGGGCGGCGGCCCCGGCGGTGTCTCCGCGGTCCACGGCGAGCAGGGCCAGCACCGCGGAGGCGTACCCCTTCGGGACGGGGCTGGTCGCCGTGCGCAGGGCCTGTTCGCCAGCCTCCTGGGCGCGGTCCCACTGCCCGAGCGCGTGGCGGGTCTCGGCGAGGTTGCTGCGGACCCACGCCTCGTGGTCGCGCAGGCCGTACCGCTCGCAGTGGGCCAGCCCCTCGACGAGGAGGTCCAGGCCCTCGCGGTAGCGGCCCGTGTTGTGCAGCACGGAGGGCAGGTTCACATGGGAGCGGCCGATGTGCGCGGGCAGCCGCAGCTCCAGGACGCGTTCCCGGACCTCGTGCATCTCCTTCAGGCCGCCGTCGATGTCGCCGGAGTCGACGAGGAGGCTGCCGAGGGTGAGCCGGGACCGGAGTTCGATGTCCTCGTCGCCGACCATCCGGGCGTAGGCGACGGCCCGTTCGGCGGTGGCCAGGCTCTCCGGGCCGGGGTTGTGCGTCATGCCCCAGGAGGCGGAGTCGGCGAGGACCTCGGCGTGCACGGCGGACGGCGGCAGTCCGCGCACCAGGTCCTGGGCGGTGCTGAGTTCGGCCCAGCCGTCGCCCCGGCCGAGGGAGGAGACCAGGCGGGAGCGCTGGATGGAGAACCAGGCGGCGCGCAGCGGGTCGCCGTCCTCCTCGGCGAGGCGCTGCCCGCGCTTGCTGATCTTGTAGGCGCGTTCGCGTTCGCCGCAGAGGCGTCCGGCGACGGTGGCCTCGGCCATCAGGTCGAGATAGCGCAGCGGGGCGGTGGCCGGGTCGCAGCCGCAGGGCGGGTAGACCTCGACGTGGTCGACGGGGCGCAGCCCGTCCCGTACCTCCGGGGAGGCGGCCTCCCACAGGTCCATCGCGCGCTCCAGGAGCCGTAGTTGCTCCGCGTAGGCGTGGCGGCGGCGGGCGGCCACGGAGGCGGCGAGGACCGCGGGCAGGGCCTTGGCCGCGTCGCCCGCGCGGTACCAGTAGGTGGCGAGGCGGGTGGTGCGCTCCTCCTCGCGCACCAGGCCCGGGTCGGCCTCCAGGGCCTCGGCGTAACGCCGGTTGAGCCGGGAGCGCTCGCCGGGCAGCAGGTCGTCGCTGACGGCCTCCCGGGCGAGGGAGTGGCGGAAGCGGTAGCCGTCGCCGTCCGGGGTGGCGAGCAGGATGTTGGCGCCGACGGCGGCCCGCAGCGCCTCGTCGAGGTCGTCGTCGGGCAGCCCGGCGACGGCCTGGAGCAGGGCGTGCTCGACGGTGGAGCCGCCCTCGGCCAGGATGCGCGCCACCCGCTGGGTGTCCTCGGTCAGCGTCTCGATGCGGACCAGGAGGATGTCCCGCAGGGAGTCCGGCAGCCCGGAGCAGGAGTCGGCGCTGAGGCTGGCGGAGAGTTCCTCCACGAAGAAGGCGTTGCCGTCGGAGCGTTCGAAGACGCGGTCGACGAGGGCGGGCGCCGGGTCGTCGGCGAGGATGCCGGCCATCTGGCGGGCGACCTCGGAGCGGTTGAAGCGGGTCAGCTCGACGCGCTGGACCGTGCGGGTGCGGTCCAGTTCGGCGAGGAGGGGGCGCAGCGGGTGGCGCCGGTGCACGTCGTCGGACCGGTAGGTGGCGATCAGGAGCAGCCGCCCTCGGCGCAGGGTGCGCAGGAGGTAGGCGAGCAGATGACGGGTGGAGGCGTCGGCCCAGTGCAGGTCCTCCAGGACCAGCACGACGGTGTGCCGCGCGGAGACGCGCTCCAGCAGCCGGGCGGCGAGTTCGAAGAGGCGCGCGGTGCCGGACTCGTCGCGGTGCGCGGACTCGGCGCGCGGGCCGAGTTCCGGGAGCAGCAGGGCGAGTTCGTCCTCCTGTCCGGCCGCGGCCCCGGCGAACTCCTCGGGAAGGCGGCGGTGCAGGGCGCGCAGCGCGGTGGAGAAGGCGGCGAAGGGGAGGCCGTCCGCGCCGATCTCGACGCAGCCGCCGACGGCGACGACGGCGTCCCGGCGGCACGCCTCGCTGAGCAGTTCCTCCACGAGCCGCGTCTTGCCGACACCGGCCTCGCCCCCGACGAGCAGCGCCTGCGGCTCCCCGCCCGCGCCGTCCCCGGCGGCCGGGCCCGTGGCACGGGTCAGGGCGTCGGTGAGCAGGGCGAGTTCACCGGCGCGGCCGACGAAGACGGGGCTGACGGATCGGGTCTCCACACCGCCGAGCATCGCACAGGGGTACGACACCCCCGGCCCCGCGTCCGCCGCCACCCCCGTGGGCGACGGACGCGGGGCGGGGGCGTCCGGGGGCCGGGCGGCCCCGCCGGACCCGGTCGAGCCCACAGGGGCGTCCGGCCCGGGGCCCGCCGCCCGGCCCACCGGCCCGGACACACCCGAGGCGCGGGCGGGCCCGGCCACAGCCGTGGGCTCCGGACCGGCCGACACGGGGCCGGACGAGCGGCGCTCCCGGGCCGACGCGCCGCCGGGCGGCGGCCCGCCGGTCATGCCGCGCGGGTGTAGCGGCTGGTGTCCGCTGGGTTCACCCGGCCCTTCCCGTCCTTGCGGCGGCGTCTGCGCCCGCCGCGGGCGGCGGCGCCGGCCACCGCCTCGCGGATGCGGCGCTGCTCCGCGGCCTCGCGGATCAGTTCGGCGCGGTGCAGCTCCTGGATCTCGTAGTGCAGCACGGGTGCTCCCTGGGTCGGCGGGCCGTGGCCCGGCGGTCGTGTCGCGGCGGCTGCCGCTGGACTCGACTCTCGCGCCTCAGGCGGGGGCGGCACATCGGGCGGCTGCCTCATGTTCGGGAGCGCCCGGTCCTTAGGGACGCCCCGCACCGGCCCGTATTCCCACCGGGCGCCTTAGATCCCGCCCGGGGCCCCCGCCGCGCCGAACCACCGCGGCAGGACGTCGAGGAGGTCCGGGTCCCGCCGCCCGTCCCCGGCCCAGGCCACATGCCCGTCCGGCCGCAGGAGCACCGCGCTCAGGCCCGCCAGGACCGGCGCGTCCCGCTCGTCCACGTCGTCGACGACGTGGTCCACGCGGTCCGCCCAGCCCGCCACCGAGAGGGTCCCGGTCCGGTCGAGCAGCAACCCGCGCCCGGTGTGCGTCAGTTCGTAGAGCCGCCGTCCCCCGGACAGCCTGAGGTCCCGCAGCCGCCGCCCGAGGAGCCCGGGGCCGTCGCCGAAGTCGTAGCGGACCCCGACCGCCGTGATCATCCCCGTCACGTACCGGTTCACCTCCTCGAAGTCCATCAGCTTCGAGAGCAGCTCCCGCAGCGCCGCCGGGCCCGGTTCGGTGCCCAACAGGGTGATCTGGGCACGGGTGTTGTCCAGTACGGCGGCGCCCACCGGGTGCCGTTCCGCGTGGTAGGTGTCCAGCAGCCCGTCCGGCGCCCAGCCGTTCACCTCCGCGGCGAGCTTCCAGCCGAGGTTGACCGCGTCCTGGACGCCGAGGTTGAGCCCCTGGCCGCCGGTCGGCGGGTGGATGTGCGCCGCGTCGCCGGCCAGCAGCACCCGCCCGGCCCGGTAGCGCTCGGCCTGCCGCGTCGCGTCCCCGAACCGGGAGAGCCAGCGCGGCGAGTGCACCCCGAAGTCCGTGCCGGCGTAGGCCCGGAGCTGCCGCCGGAAGTCGTCGAGGGTCGGCCCGGTCGCCCGGTCCTCTGCGACCCCGTCGGCGGGCACCACGATGCGGTACACCCCTTGCTGCCCGTCGATGTCGGGGGCGATCCCGAACCGCAGCTGCGTGCTGCGGACCTCCTCGACGGCGGCGGCGATCTCCTCCCGGTCGGCGGTCGCCTCCATGTCGCCGAGCAGGGTCTCCACGGTGGCGGGCTCGCCCGGGAAGCCGACCCCGAGGAGCTTGCGCACCGTGCTGCGGCCGCCGTCGCAGCCGACGAGGTAGCGCGCGCCGAGCCGGGCGCCGCCGGCCAGTTCGACGCGCACGCCCTCCTCGTCCTGACTCAGCCCGACCACCTCCTGCCCGCGCCGGATCTCGGCGCCGAGTTCACGGGCGCGCTCCTCCAGCAGGCGTTCGGTGACGGGCTGCGGGGTGGCGAGCCCGTAGGGGTGGGCGGTGTCCAGCCCCTCAGGCCACGGCTTGACGATCCCGCCGAAGAGACCGCCCGCCGTGAACGTCTCGCTGACCGCGAGGAAGCGGTCCAGCAGACCGCGCTGGTCCATCAGCTCCACGCTGCGCACATGCAGTCCGCGCCCCCGGGACTGACCGGTCGGCCCGGTCAGCCGCTCCAGCACGACCACCCGCACCCCGTGCAGCCGCAGTTCGGCGGCGAGCATCAGACCGGTCGGTCCGGCGCCGACCACGATCACATCGATCATCACAAATCCCCGTATATCCGCTCAGTTTCCGCGTCCGGCCTGCGATTCTGCGGCACGACCGGGGCCTTGCGGCAAGCCCCCCACTGCGCTATACGTTGAGAGTGGCAAGGAGTCGGTGACCTCCTTGCCCTTTCTGTTGTCCGGGGTCTGTTGCCGGGGCCGTTTCGGGGCACCCGCACCGGCGGGGACTCGGGCGTGTACATGTACCGGACGCGCCGCTCACACCCGTCCCGCACCGGGCTCCGCCGCCCGTGCCCTCCTCGCCCGCCACTCCGGGGCCAGGACGGACCACACCTCGATGTCCTGCCGCTCGCCCCGGTAGAGGTGACTCTGGCGCAGGACGCCCTCGCGGGTCATGCCGAGGCGGCGGGCGACGGCGATGCTGGGGGCGTTCGCGGAGGAGACCTGCCACTCCACGCGGTGGAAGCCGCGCGTCCGCACCGCCCAGTCGATGATCACGGTCGCGGCCCGGGTGACCAGGCCCCGCCCGGTCGCGGCGGGCTCCAGCCAGCAGCCCGCCTCGCAGGTGCCCTGGGCGGCGTCGATGACGGGGAAGAGCACCCCGCCGACCAGGGTGCCGTCCAGGCGGATGCCGTACATCCGGCCGGTGTCCGCGGCCGCCTTGTCCGCGTAGCGCTGGAGGTGGGCGCGGGCCCCGGCGAGGTCCCGGACCAGGTCGGGGAGGCCCACATGGCGGCCTATGTGCTCCCGGCCGCGTTCGATGTGGGCCAGGAACTCCTCGGCCTGCCAGGGCTCCAGGGGTCCCAGTTCCGCGCCGTCGTCACCCAGGCTGACCGTGTACACGCTGCTCCCCACCGTCGGGTCGTCGAGTCGTCGAGCAGCGGGGCGGCGGCCGCATCCGGCCGGACCGCCTACGCCTAGGGGACGAGTTCCTCGTCCTCGCGCCGCCGCTGCACCGGGATCTTCGCACGGGCCGCCTCGCGGCACCCGGGCTTCTCGATGCTGATGCGGGGCAGCCAGCGGTCCACCGAGCGGGGCAGCCACCAGTTGGCGCCGCCGAGCATGTGCATCAGCGCGGGCACCAGCAGGGTGCGCAGGACGAACGCGTCGAGGGCGACGGCCGCGGCCAGTCCGATGCCGAACATCGCGACCACCCGGTCCCCGCTCAGCACGAACGCGAGGAAGACCGAAATCATGATCACGGCGGCCGAGTTGATCACCCGGCTGGTCTCCGCGAGGCCCACCCGGACCGCGCGGCGGTTGTCGCCGGTCTCCAGCCACTCCTCGTACATCCGGCTGACCAGGAAGACCTGGTAGTCCATGGAGAGCCCGAAGAGGACCGAGACCATGATCACGGGCAGGAAGGGTTCGATGGGCCCGGCCCGGCCGAGGCCCAGCAGCTCGCTCCCCCAGCCCCACTGGAAGATCGCCACCACGACCCCGAACGCGGCGGCGACCGCGGCCACGTTCATCAGCGCGGCCTTGAGCGGGATGCCGACCGAGCGGAAGGCGAGCAGCAGGAGCAGGCAGCCGAGCGCGATCACGACGCCGACGAAGAGGGGCAGCTTGCCGACGATGATCGAGGCGAAGTCGTCGTAGCTCGCCGTCACCCCGCCGACGTACGTGGTGAGCGAGGTGCCCTGCTCGGCCGCCGGCAGGATCTCCTCGCGGAGCCGGTCGACCAGCTCGCTGGTGTCCTTGCTCTGCGGCGAGGTCTCCGGGACGACGGTCAGCACGGCGGTGTCGCCACTGCCGTTGTACGCGGCCGGTGAGGCGTCGGCGACGCCCGGGGTGGAGCGCAGGGTGCCCGCGAGGCGGTCCATGGCCACCTTGTCGTCCGCGCCGTCGAGGGTGGCGACGACGGTGAGCGGCCCGTTGACGCCGGGCCCGAAGCCCTCGGCGAGCAGGTCGTACGCCTGCCGGGTGGTGGCGGTGGCGGGCCCGTTGCCCTGGTCGGAGGTGCCGAGGTGGAGGGAGAGGGTCGGCAGGGCGAGGACCGCCATGACGACCGCGGCGACGGCGCCGAGCAGCTTGGGATGGCGCTCCACGAAGGCGGACCAGCGGGCCGCGAAGCCGGTCGGCAGCTCGGGCGCGGAGCCGTGCTCGGCGAGCCGGCGGCGCTCGCGGCGGCTGAGGGCGCGCATGCCGATGAAGGAGAGCAGCGCGGGGAGGAGGGTGACGGAGGCGGCGACGGTGAGCACCACGGTCAGCGAGGCGGCGACGGCCACGCCGTTGAGGAAGCCGAGGCGCAGGATCAGCATGCCGAGCAGGGCGATGCAGACGGTGGCCCCGGCGAAGACGACCGCCCGGCCGGTGGTGGCGACGGCCTCCCGGGCGGCCTCGGCGACCGGGAGCCCGCGTTTGAGGCCCTGGCGGTGTCTGGTGACGATGAACAGCGCGTAGTCGATGCCCACACCGAGGCCGATGAGGAGGCCCAGCATGGGCGCGAAGTCGGCGACGGTCATGACGTGCCCGAGGAGCACGATCCCCGCGTAGGCCGTGCCGACCGAGACCAGGGCGGTGGCGATGGGGAGGACGCTGGCGGCGAGGGAGCCGAAGGCGAGGAAGAGCACGACGGCGGCGACGGCCACGCCGACGATCTCCGCGAGGTGCCCGCCGGGCGCCTCGGTGAGGGCGACCGCCGTGCCGCCGACCGCGACCTCGGTCCCGGCGCCCTCGGCGGCCTCCGCGGTCTCCACGACCGCGGTGGCCTGGTCCACGGGGATCTCGTCGGCCTGCCGCTCGAAGGTGACCACGGCGTAGGCGGTGCGGCTGTCGGGGCTGATCTGCCCGGCGCCCTGCCCGCTGTAGGGGCTGGTGACGGAGGCGACGCCGTCGAGCCGGGCGACCTTGTCGAGCATCGCGGACATCCGCTGCTCGACGCCCGGATCGCGGACGCTGCCGCTGTCGCTGTCGGTGCGCCATACGACGTTGTCGCTGTCGCCGCCGCGCCCGTGGAAGCCCTCCTGGAGGAGGGCGGTGGCCCGGCCGGACTCGGTCCCGGGGACGTCGTAGTCGTTGGAGTACGCGGACCCGGCCACGACCGCGCCCGCGGCGGTGCCGCCGAGCGCGAGGAGCCAGAGCAGGACGACGACGAGGCGGTGCCTGACGCACCACCGGGCGATTGCTGCCAACGACTGCTCCCTGACTGGTTCGTGGATCTTTGACCGGGAACAGCCCGCAAAGAACGCATGACCTGCAGAGAACACTGTCGCAGGCGATCGTGATCGTTTGCCCGTTTCGTGGGCTTACTCACAGGGGTGGGCGATATCCGCCACCCGCCCGGTCCCCGCCCCCGCCCCCGCCCCGGTCCCGGCGAGTCCCCGTCCCGGTCCCCGCGAGGAGTCCGATCGACTTCCGGCCACATGATCCGGACGGCCCGGGACAGCCTGCGGGTCGGCGGACCGGCCCGTCGGGAATCGGCCTCGGTCGCCGTGCGGGCCCGCGATGCCGGCCGGGCCTGGCACGATGGCTGACATGGACACCTGGGGGAACCACCGGACGGCACTGACGCCGGCGGAGGCTGCGGAGTTCGCCCGCGCGCTGCACGAGGCGCCGGGGCCCGTCCCGTGCCCGGGGCCGGTCCCGTTCCCGGTGGTCGTCCACACCCCGGGCGCCTCCTCGGCCGAGCGCCGCGAGGCGCTGCGCGAGGTGTACGGGGCGATCGTGGCCCGGCTGGGCGAGCCGACCCTCTACGGCGGCTCGGCGCACGGCCCCTGCGTCCGGTGGCGCGACAGCAGCCGCACGGTGCTGCTCTCCGGCGATGTGCAGAGCGTGGGGCTCTCCGTCCACGACACGGCGACGCTGGAGCGCGAGGAGCACCGGCGGTTCGCCTGGAGCGGCCCCTCGGGCGAGGAGCCTTTCGACGCGCAATCCCTGCCGTACGTCTGGCAGTTGGACCGCGGCGGCCCCGGGGAGCGTCCGCCGGGCCCGCCACCGGCCCGCTCCGCGGTGAGCCTCGACCACTTCGGCGCCTGCCTGGAGGTCCTGCTCGCCTCCTGGGTCGAGCAGCTGCCGGTGCAGGTCGGCGCGGACTGGGCGAGCTTCACGCTGACGAGCACGGCCGACCGGGGCCGCCAGCTGGTCCTGTCGTACAGCATCGAGGACGGGCTGCACGCGGCGGTGGACGACCGGGACGCGCCCGGCGTCGACCTGCACACGCACACCATGCGCGCCCGCGGCTGGCAGTCCCACGACCGGGGCTGGTGGCAGACCGAGTACCCGGCCCCGGACCGGGCGGACGCGGCGGCGCTCGCGGGCCTGGTCGTCAACGAGCTGCGCGCCCGGGGCACGGTCCGCCCGGAGGAACTGCGGGCCCGGGACGCGAGCTGCAAGGACCGCGGGGAGCTGCGCCTGCCGGGCCTGGGCATACGCCACTGACCCGCCCCCGGCGTCCGGGAGCGGGTCAGGGCGGGGCGGAGCGTCAGGCGCCGAGGAGCCCCGTCACGGGGGCGAGCTGGCCCGTCAGCGGGTCCAGGTCGTGCGGCACACCCGCGAGCCGGTTGAGCCCGGCGAGCTGCTCCGAGGGGGCCGGGACGGCCTTGCTGTGCTCGGGGCCGACCGAGTCGGCGGCGAGCGCGTCGAGTTCGTCCGTCACCGAGAGCGGCTCGATCGGCCCGAGGGGCGCCGCGCTCGCGACGGGCGCGGCCAGGGCGGTGGCCCCCGCGGCGAGGGCGACGGCGGCGAGAAGGCGCTGTGCTGTGGTCATGCCGTGAGCAACGCGACGCCCCCTGATCGGTCACGGCCCACCCGACCCGATCACCCGCGCGAACGGGGCCCGGGGACGGCCCGGGGTCTACAGGAAGCCGGACGCCGCGAGCGCCGCCTCGGTCTCCTCGCACCACTGCCGGTAGGAGGGCACCTGGGCGAGCACGTCGAGATCCGTGTGCCGGACCAGCAACTCCGCCCGGTCGTGCAGCACTTCGCGCGCGTCCTCCCCGAGGAGCGCCTTCCAGACCTGCTTCGGCCCCAGTTTCGCCCTGCTCCCCTTGAACCGGACCTGCCCTTCGACGGCGGACGGCTTGGCGTACGGGTACTCCGGCAGCCCTCCGGCGACCCGTTCCAGCGCCACCCGGTCGGCGAGCATCCACGACTCCGTCATCAGCACGGGCACCAGCGGCACGGCCCTCCCGGCACGCGGGGCCGCGGCCCGGCGGACGTCCAGCTCGGCGACGAGCTTCAGCCGGGCGTCACGCGCGTCCTCGTCGCCGTGGACGAAGACGATGTCGCAGTCCCTCGCCAGCTCGGCCGCGGCTTCCAGCACCCGGTCCGGCCTGTCATTGGATCGGACCGGGGACACCTCGCAGGACAGGACGTCGACGGTCTGCGTGCTCCGTTCCAGCAGCAGCCGGTCGAGCTGACGGACCACCAACTGCTCCAGATAGGGCCCGTCGCTGCCCTCGACGAGCAGCCCCGGCAGGATCGTCCTCACCGTCCGCCGCCCCCCAGCCCGCGGAGCAGCCGCTCCACCCGCTCCGGGGTGACCGTCTCCCCCGGTTTGCGTCCGGGGTCGTACGGGCGCAGCGGGCGGGCGACGGTGGCGCGGGAGACGCTGCCGTCCGCCGGGTCCACGCGGTCCGCCTGCTCCAGGAAGACGATGCTGCCCGAGAGGTCGCCGCGCAGGGCCCCGAGCAGGGCGGGCGAGTGGGTGGAGGCGATGAGCTGGCGGTAGGACGCGGCTCCGGCGTCCACCCCGGTGCCGCGCCGGAGCCGGCGGACCAGGTCGGCGACGTGCTCCGGGTTCATGCCGTTCTCGATCTCCTCGACGCACATCCCGCCCGGCCACGCCGGGTCCTGCGCGGCCGCGAGGAGGGCGACCATCCGGAGGGTGCCGTCGGAGAGGGCGGGCGGGGAGAGCCAGCCGGTGCGGCTGAAGCGGACCTCGAAGTCGTACTCCTCGCGCCGCTCGTCGTACACGGTGCGCACGTCCTCGATGTCCTCGACGAGCGCGGCGAGGTCCGCGGCGAAGCGGCGCCACAGCGGGGGGCGTTCCTCGATGCGGCGCAGCACCTCGGCGGTGTTGGCGCCGTCGGGGGCGAGCCGCCCCTCGCCGAGGACGGGCGTCGGGCGGCGCAGGGCGGCCGGGTCCAGCAGCAGGGGCGGCCAGGCGGCGCACTCGCGGGCGGCGAGCATCCGCAGTTCCGCGCCCGGCTCGGCGAGCAGGGCGTCGTCCACGGTCTCCCCCGGGGGGAGCGCGGCACCCAGCGGGCCGTGGAAGGGCAGGTACGCGGCGCCCCGGCCCGCGGACCGGGCGGCGAAGGCGGCCCTGGCGCGCACCACGGCCTCGCGTGCGTCCCCGTCCAGGCCGACGCGTTCCATCCAGCCGGTCTCCTCCAGGCTGCTCACCCAGAGGGCGCTGCCCCGGGCGGGCCGCAGGGACCGGTGCTCGGTGCGGTCGAGCCGCAGCCGGATCCGGATCGGCAGCGGCCCGTCCGCGGTGGCGACCAGGGCCCCCACGGTGATCGTCAACTCGCTTCCGGGGCCCGCTTCGCCGCGACGGAACAGCCCGCCGGCGGCCAGGCGCGGGTCCCGGCGCACGGTGTCCTCGACGCCCCGGTCGGCCGTGCCCGCCACCAGCCGCAGGGCGTCGAAGAGGTTGGACTTCCCCGCGCCGTTGGCGCCCAGCACCAGCAGGGCCGGGGGCACGTCCAGGTGGAAGCCGCGGAACGACTTGAAGCCGTCGATCCGGATCTGGGTGATCATCCTCTGTGGTGCTCCTCCGCGATCGGCTCCCGCCACCCTAGCGGCGCCGGACCTCCCCCCGTCCGAACGCCCGAGGGGGCGCCCCCGCCGGGGGGGGGGGGGGGGGCCCCGGGGGGCGGGGATACCGGGGGGGGGGGGGCCCGGCGCCCCCGCGCGGGGGGGTGAGCGGCATGGAGCGG
>NZ_JBEXXN010000057.1:37457-50545 GCF_040630445.1 Streptomyces sp. NPDC005805 | reverse complement strand
GCCGACAATCTATAACAGCTACCAGATGTTTGTGATGGTGTCGTCAGGCTGCGCCAGCGATCCCGGGCCCCCCCCCGGGGGGGGGGCGGCGCCCCCACCGCCCGCCGGGGGGCGGGGTCGGGGCCGGGGTCGGGCTACATGTTGATCATGTGTCCGGCCAGTCCGTGGACGGCCTCCTTCACCGCCTCGCCCAGGGTCGGGTGGGCGTGCACATTCCGGCCGACCTCGTGGACGGTGAGGTCCCACTGCTGGGCCAGGGTCAGTTCGGGCAGCAGCTCGGTCACCTCGGGCCCGATCAGGTGCGCGCCGAGGATCTCCCCGTACCGCCTGTCGCTGATGATCTTGACGAAGCCGGTGGGGTGGCCGAGGCCGTGCGCCTTGCCGTTGGCGGTGAACGGGAACTTCACCACCTGCACGTCGAAGCCCTGCTCCTTCGCCTGCGCCTCGGTCCAGCCGAAGGAGGCGATCTGCGGCTGGCAGTAGGTGGCGCGCGGGATCATGGTGAAGTCCAGCTCCATGGTCTCCGCGTCCGCGATGGTCTCCACCGCGACCATGGCCATCGCCTCGGCGGCGTGCGCGAGCATCAGCTTGGCGGTGACGTCGCCGATCGCGAAGATGTGCGGGACGCTGGTCCGCCCGCGACCGTCCACGTCGATCGCGCCCCGGTCGGTGAGCTTCACACCGGTGTTCTCCAGGCCGTAGCCCTCGGTGCGCGGGGCGAAGCCGATCGCCTGGAGGACCTTGTCGGCCTCCAGCACCTCCTGCTTGCCGTCGCGCTCGACGGTGACGCGGACCTTGGCCGAGGGGTCGCCGTCGTCGATGGAGACCACCCGGGTGGAGGTGAGAACCTGGATGCCCAGCTTCCGGTACTGCCGGGCCAGTTCGGCCGACACGTCCGCGTCCTCCAGCGGCACCAGCCGGTCCAGGAACTCGACGATCGTCACCTTCACGCCGTAGCTGCTCAGCACGTACGCGAACTCGACGCCGATGGCCCCCGCACCCGCGATGACGATGTCCTCGGGCAGTTCCTCGCTGAGGATCTGCTCCTCGTAGGTGACCACGCGGTCGCTCAGGGAGGTGCCGGGCAGCAGCCGGGTGGTGGCGCCGGCCGCGATCACGCAGTGGTCGAAGGTCACCGTCTGCGAACCGCCGTCGGAGAGGGCCACCTCCAGGGTGTTCGGACCGGTGAAGGTGCCGCGGCCGTCGTACTCGGTGATGCCGTTCTTCTTCATCAGGTAGTGGACGCCCTTGACCCGGCCGTCCGCGACCTGCCGGCTGCGCCGGTACGCCTGGCCGTAGTCGAAGCTGACGCTGCCGTCGACCGTGATCCCGAAGGTCTTCGCCTCGCGGGTGAAGATGTTCGCCAGCTCGGCGTTGCGCAGCAGCGCCTTGGACGGGATGCAGCCGACGTTGAGACAGACACCGCCCCAGTACTTCTCCTCCACCACCGCGGCGCTCAGGCCGAGTTGGGTGGCCCGCACCGCCGCCGTGTACCCACCCGGCCCGGCGCCCAGAACAACGACATCGAAGTGTGAGGTCATGCTTTCGATCCTGCCACGGATGGGGCGCGGGGGCCGGGGCACGGGCGGGCGCGGCGGCACCCGCGCACGCCCCCGGCCCACCCCGGGTCCGGCACCCGGCCCGCCTCCCCACCCCGGTCCGCCGGGCCCGGGCACCCGGTCACGGCTACCGGCGACCGGCGACCGCCGGCGCTACCGCGTCACGCGCCCCAGCGCAGCGCGATCGTGTCCCCGACGCCGATCACCTTGCCGCGCGTCGCCGACGCGAAGGAGGAACCGTCGACGCTCACCTTCCAGGTGTTCGCCCCGCTGTTCGCCTTGCCGTTGACCGCCGTGATGGTGCCCGTGCCCGAGGACGGGGCCACGCTCGTCACACAGCCGGCCGGGGTCGCCGAGGAGCCCGCCGCGCCGAGGACCGCGCCGAGGGTGGTGGTCGTGCCCGTCGGGGTGAGAGCGACGGAGCAGACCTTCAGCCCGCCCGCGCCGTCGTCCACGGTGAGCGCCAGCTTGGTCGCCGTCCCCGCCGTGAACGTGCTCTGCCCGACCCACTGCGGCGCGCCGGAGGTGACCGGCACCGGCGGGGTCGCGGTGAAGCCGCCGCCCGCGACGGCCCGCAGCGCGTCGATGGAGGAGTACGCCGAAGGGGAGGTGTCGCCCGGCAGGTACCGGAAGCCGCCGCCCGGGTTGAACTGCTGGGCGATCAGGAAGTCGATCGGGGTCTTGCCCATGGCGGTGAGGAAGTCGCCGGTCTGCGGGTTGATGCCGCAGGCGTTCAGACCGGAGACGGCCCACCCGTTGGAGCTGGTGTTGACGCCGAACATGGCGTTGAACGCACCGGAGTTGCTGACCAGCTTGCCCTTGAGGAAGTTCTTCGCCTGGACGATGTCCGGGTCGGTGTTCGGCACCCCGGACACGCACAGCGCCGCCATCGACGCGCCGGTCATGTCGATGTCGCTCGCCTTGTTCAGCTCGGTCGGGTTGCCCTCGGCCTTGCTGTAGTTCCAGCCGCCGTCGTTGTGCTGGTTGGCCCGGACGCGGCTGACCATCCGGTCCAGGAGGGCCTGCGGCACCCGCCGGACCCCGGTCCGGGTCTTCGCGCCCGCGAGGGAGAGTGCCGCGAACACGGTCCCGTTGTAGTTGGCGGACGGGCCGAAGTACCCGGCCTCCGCCGTCTGCCAGTAGCCGTAGATGTCGGCGATCAGGTTGCGGGACGCGGAGACGCGGGCCGGGTCGATGCCCGCCGCGTAGGCGTTGAGGGTGCCGCGCTCGTAGTCGGTGACGACCGGGGAGCCGGACGGCCAGCCGGGCGTGGCGAGGAGGTTGCGGTAGACGGTGCGCGCGTTCTTCGTCAGGTCGCCGCCGGGGGCGACGTCGGCGGCGGCGGTGCCCGAGGCGGCGAAGGCGCTGAACGCCCACTCGTTGGACAGTCCGCTCCCGGCGTAGGAGCCGTCGGCCGCCTGAAGGGTCTTCAGATAGGCGACACCGTTCGTCTTGGACGTGGCGATCTGGGCGGGCGTCGAGGTGGCCGAGGCCGGCAGCACGGTGAGGGCGAAGGCCCCCACGGCGGCGGGCACGGCGAGCGCGGTGCGTCTGAGGGTCCGGACACGGGTGCGGGTGCGGTTCATGGCCTGCTCCTGGGATGGGGACGCCGGACACGTCCGCCCGTCCCCGGGGACGGAGGCAGTGGCCGCCGTCCGAGCGCGAGGTAACGGCTTCCTGGAACTGCGTCGCCACACGGGCATTCGGGCTCGGGGCGGTCCCGCCGCCCCACACCGCTGCGCGTCAGCCCCGGATTCGCACCAGGTTCCCCCACATGGCAGGCGAGGACGCTACCCGAGTCCGCCGACCCGCGCCACAGGCTCCAGGAAGCGGGTTCCGGAAGCGGCTCCCGGAAGCGGGTTCCGGAACCGGGTTCCGATCGCCAGGAGGGTGAGACGGAGGCCGTCTTGACGGTGCGTCGGGACCCGTGCTGCAATCCGGCTGACAATCACACAGCTCCAGGGGAAGCCGGTCGAAGTCCGGCGCTGACCCGCAACCGTAGGCCCGGACAGGCGTGCTCGCCCGGGCGAGCCGGAATGCCTGGGGCGACGTTCTTCAGCGAGAAGCGCCGTCGCGGACTACGGCGTGGTCGACCAGCTCCCCGGTGGCCCGAGCACCACTGCCGTGGGGGGCGATCACCACGTGCCCGGTCTCCGGCGGAGACGAGGGGTCGTGGTGGGGACCGAAGCGCGAAGAGACCGGCGCGGGGCCGGGGCCGGGCTGTCCGCCCTGCTCGCCGCTCTGCTGATCGCCGTCGGCGCGGGCCTGGGCGCGTACGGCGCGCCGCCCGCCGCGGCGGACCCGATCGACGACTGCACCCCGACGACCGGCGCGATCGTCGCCGTCGACTTCGGGCCCTGGGGCGGCGGGGTCGTCCGCGGCTGCGACACCACCCCGACCACCGGCTACGAACTGCTCCACGAGGGCGGCTTCAGCACGGCGGGCACCGAGCACGACGGCCCGGCGTTCATCTGCCGCATCGGGCACGGCTCCTTCGCCTCCGGGACGCAGCACCCGACCCCGGCGACCGAGGCGTGCAGGCTGACCCCGCCCGCCGGCGCCTACTGGTCCTACTGGGTCGCCTCCCCCGGCCAGAAGGACTGGAGCTACAGCCAGTTCGGCGCCATGGACCGCAAGCCCAAGCCCGGTGACGTGGACGCCTGGGTCTACGGCGGCACGGACGTCGGCGGGTCCACGGGCAAGCCCGACTTCAGCCCCGACGACGTGCGCGCGCCCGGCGGCACCGGCCCGGGCCCCGGGCCGAGCCCGGACCCGACCGTCCCGGCCGGCGAGGTCGACCTCGCGGGCGCGGCGAGTTGGGTGAAGGCCCGCCTCACCGACGGCGAACGCGTCGTCCCCGAGGGCTCGGACACCGCCGACCACTTCTCCACCACGGAGGCCGCGTACGCGCTCGCCGCCGCCGCGCCCGCCGACCCGGCCACGGCGAGGACCGCCGCGTTCCTCGCCGGACAGGCCGACGCCTACGCGTACCCCGCGGGCCCCGGCGAGGCGCCCGACACCAACGCGGCCGCCCGCCTGGCCCTGGCCGCCTCGGTCACCGGCGGCGACCCACGCGACGCGGACGGCCGGGACCTCCTCGGCGACCTGGTGAAGCACCTGTGCACGGCGGGCCCCGGCGACGGCTCCCCCACCCCGGGCTGCACGGCCAGGGGCGACTTCCACAACACCACGCACGCCGATGTGCAGTCCCTCGCCGTCCTCGCCCTGCTGCGCGGCGAACTCGCCCCGCCGGCCGCCGCGCTGGCCCGGCTGACCGACTCGCAGTGCGAGAACGGCGGGGTGTCCAATGTGCTGCTCCGCCCCGGCGAGAACTGCGACCCCGACCCCGCCACCACCGGCCTCGCCGCCCTCGCCCTCGACGGCGCGGGCGGCCACGACGCCGCCGTGGACCGGGCCCGCGCCTATCTGAGGGCCGCCCAGCGGCAGGACGGCGCCTTCCCCGGCTGGACCGGCTCCCCCACCGGCAGCGTCATCGCGACCGGCTACGCCGCCCAGGCCCTGCGCGCCCTCGGCGAGACGTCCCGCGCCGACGCGGCCGTGTCCTGGCTGTCCCGGCAGCAACTCCCGGACGGTGGCTTCGGGTTCGAGGAGGGCGCCGAGGAGGGCGCGTTCTACCCGACCGCCGCGGCCGTCCTCGCGGGCGCCGGCACCAGCCTGCTGACGCTCACCACGAAGCAGCCGGAGCCCACCGACCCGCCGACGACGCCCGGCCCCACGCCCAAGCCGACGCCGACGCCGACGCCCACCAAGCCTGCGGGGAAGACCCCGGACCTGGCGAAGGGGGTCGCCTACCTGACCGCGCCGGGCCATCTGCGGCAGGGCCGCTGGTACGGCACCGGCACCGGCCCGGGCGCCCAGCGGGCCGACTTCGGCCTCACCATCGACGGCGCGTACGCGCTCGCCGCGACCGGACTCGCGGACAACACCCTGCGCGGTGTCGTCGACTTCCTCGACGACGGCGGCAAGGACGGCGAGGGCCGCACCGTGCACGACTGGACGGGCGTGGGCACCGGGCACGCCACCGCCGGGTCCATCGGCAAAACGGCGGTGCTCGCGCAGGCGGTCGGCCGGGACCCGCGGGACTTCGGCGGCCGGGACCTGATCGCCGCCCTCGGCGAGGCCGTCTGCGCGAAGCCCAGCGAGGCGCCGGACCGGAGCTGCGCCGCGAAGGGCGCGTACACCTACGCGCCCTCGGTGTTCGCGCAGTCCCTGGCGGTCATCGCGCAGCTGCGTGCCGGGGAGACCGAGGCGGCGGCCGAGCCCGTCGCATACCTCTCCTCCCTTCAGCACGGCAGCGGCGCCTGGCCCAGCCTGATCCCGGCGACGGGCGACTCCGACGTGGACTCCACGGCGATCGCCGCGATGGCCCTGGACCTGGTCGGGGGCGAGCGGGCGGCGGCCGCCGGGGCGTCCGTCGACAAGGCGCTCGCCTGGATCGCGTCCCAGCAGCTCCCGGACGGCGGCTTCCCCGGCGCGGCGGGCAACTCCGTCAACTCGGCGGCCCTCGCGGTGCAGGGCCTCTCCCTGGACGAGGAGAGATACGCGGACCGGATCGCGAAGGCGCGCGCCTTCCTGGCCGCGCAGCAGAACGCGGACGGCGGCTTCAACGTCGCAGCGGCGGGCCAGCGCGGCTCCGACCTGCGGGCCTCCACCCAGGCGATCGGCGGCTCGACGGGCGTCTCCTTCGGCACCCTGACCCGGAGCCTCGACGGCACGACCCCGCCGCCCACCCCGGCCCCGACCGCCTCCGCGCCGGTGATCGTCACCCCGGGCGACGGGGACGGCGACGGGTCGGGTGGCACCACGGGCGGGACGGGCGGCCTCGCGGACGGTGGCGGGAGCGGGGGCGGCCTCGCCTCGACGGGCGTCCAGGCGACCGCCCTCGCGGCGGTCGCGGCGGCGCTGGTCCTGGGCGGTCGGCTCCTGACGACGGCGGCGCGCAGGCGCCGCGCGGCGCAGTCGGGAGGCCCGGCATGACCGATGAACCGACGTTTCGCCGACTGCCGTCGTCCGGGGCCGCGGGGGCGACCCGGGCCGCCGGGTGGCGGCGCGGAGGCCGGATCACCGCAGCCCTGAACAGGCTCCGGCGCGGAGACCGGGTCGTGGCCGAGGCCATGGACCGGCGCTCCGCCGCAGACGTGAGCACCCCGACGCACCGGCCGGGCGCGAGCGGGGGTACGGGACCGCGCTCCGCGCGGGACACGGACGCTCCGGCGTCCCGGCACGGCGCGAGCGGGTCCATGCCGGAGGCCACCGCCCGGCGGTCCGCCGGAGAGGCGGGCTCGCCCGCTCGCCGACTCGGCGCGAGCGGGACCACGGAGTCATACTCCGCCCGGGACACGGACACCCCGGCACCCAGGTCCGGCGCGAGCGGGTCCATGCCGGAGGCCACCGCCCGGCGGTCCGCCGGAGAGGCGGGCTCGCCCGCTCGCCGGCTCGGCGCGGGCGGGGCCACGGAGTCATGCTCCGCCCGGGACACGGACACCCCGGCGTCCCGGCACGGCGCGAGCGGGTCCATGCCGGAGGCCACCGCCCGGCGATCCGCCGGAGAGACGGGCTCGCCCGCTCGCCGACTCGGCGCGAGCGGGACCACGGAGTCATACTCCGCCCGGGACACGGACACCCCGGCGTCCCGGCCCGGCGGGCGCGCCGCGCGGGCCGAGGGCGCGGCGGCGGACCGCCCGACCGCTCCCGCGCGCGGGGCCCGGGCCGCCGGGGGGCGGCCCGGTCGCCGCACCACCGCGGTCCCCGGCGGAAAGCCCGGTCGCCGCACGGGCGGGCGGGTCGGCGGGCGCGCGGGCGGGCGGGTCGGCGGGCGGGTCGGCGGGCGCGGTGCCCGGCTGGGGGCCGCCCTCGCCATGACCGCGGCCGCGCTCGGCGCGGGCGCCGCCCCCGCCGGGGCGAAGCCGCAGCCGATCGGGCAGTGCACCACCTCCTCCGGGGTGGTGCTCGCCGTGGACTTCAGCCACTGGGGCGGGCCGGTCTACCGGTCCTGCGGGACCACGCCGACCACCGGCTACGAGCTGCTCAACCAGGGCGGCTGGCGGACCACCGGCACCGGCCACGACGGCCCCGCGTTCATCTGCCGCATCGGCTACAGCGGCCACCAGGGCGGCCGGCAGTACCCGACCCCGCGCGAGGAGGACTGCGTCCTCACCCCGCCCGCCTCCGCCTACTGGTCCTACTGGCACGCCGACCCGGGCGAGAACGACTGGCAGTACAGCCAGCTCGGGGCCATGCTCTACAAGCCCAAGCCCGGCAGCGTCGATCTGTGGATCTTCGGCGGGACGGACATCGAGGGCACCAGCGGCCGTCCCACCGTCACCCCCGACCAGCTCCGGGCGCACAACTCCCGGCCCATCGGCGGCAGTCGGCCCACCTCGCCCGAGGAGACCCGTACCGCCGCTCCTCCGCCGCCCGGTACGGACACGGGCCCGGCGCCCGAACGCCCGCCGGCCGCCGCCCCCGAGGCGCCCGCGCCGAAGCCCGAGCCGGAGCCGTCGGAGGAGGAGCCCTCGCCGTCGGCCTCCGCGTCGCCGTCGCCGTCCCCGTCCGCCACCCCGAGCCCCGGCCCCTCGGCCGGCGACCGGGCCGACACCGCCGCGGGCGGCGGGCCCGCGAAGGTCGTCGACGCCGCCCCGAAGGCGGACGCGGCCCACGACACCGGGTCCGTCGTGCCCGTGGTCGCCACCGCCGGGCTGATCGCCGTCCTCGGCGGTGCCGCGTACTGGGCGGCCCGGCGCAGGCGCCGCGCGGAGTGAGCGGCCGGACCCCGGTGCCGCCCCGCCCGACCGCGGCCGACGGCACGGCCACCGACCCGTCCGGCCCGGCCCGCCACCGACCCCCGTGCCCGGGCGGGGGCGGGGGCGGGCGGCGGCTGCCCCGCACCCTGCACCCCGTCGCCTGGTGGATCTGGGCCCTCGCCCTCGCCACCGCCGTCAGCCGCACCAACAACCCGCTGCTGCTCTTCCTCGTCCTCGCCGTCCTCGGCCATGTCATCACCATGCGGCGCACCGAGGCCCCCTGGGCCCGCGGGTTCAAGTACTACCTGTACCTCGCGCTGACGGTGGTCGCGATCCGCGTCGTCTTCCGGGCCGTGTTCGCGACCGGCATCACCCCGCGCGACCACTTCCTCTTCTCCCTGCCGCGCATCCCGACGCCCGACTGGTACGCGGGCATCCAGATCGGCGGCCCCGTCTCACTGGAGGCCCTGCTCTCCGCGGCCACCGACGGGCTGCGGCTCGCCTGCATGCTCTGCTGCATCGGCGCGGCCAACACCCTCGCCAACCCCAAGCGGGCCCTGCGCGTGCTGCCCGGCGCGCTGTACGAACTCGGGGTCGCCGTCACCGTGTCCATCAGCGTCGCGCCCCAACTCGTGCAGAGCGTCCAGCGGATCGCCCGCGCCCGCCGTCTGCGGGCGGGCCGCGCCCAGGGCATGCGCGCGCTGCGCGGCATCGTCATCCCGGTGCTGGAGGACGCCCTGGAACGCTCGCTGCGGCTCGCCGCCGCGATGGACTCGCGCGGCTACGGCCGGGCCGGCACCGCGACCCGCCGCTCCCGCCGTCTGACCGGCGTGTTCATGCTGCTGGGCATGTGCGGCCTGTGCGCGGGTGCGTACGGGCTGCTGGACGCGACCGCGCCGACACTCCTCGGACTCCCCGCCCTGGCCGCCGGCTCGCTGCTGTGCGTGGCGGGCCTGCGGCTGGGCGGGCGGCGCGTCACCCGGACCACGTACCGGCCGGACCCGTGGCGCTTCCCGGAGTGGGCCGTGGCGGGGGTCGGGGTGCTGTCGGCCGTGCTGCTGTTCGCCAACACCGGGTACGACCCGGCGGCACTCAACCCGTCCTTCTATCCGCTCAGTTGGCCGACGCTGCCCATGGTGCCGGCGGCGGCGATCCTGCTGGCGGGGACGGCCGGGTTCCTCGCCCCGCCACCGACCGCCCCGGCCCCGGCCGCCCCGACCGCCTCGCCCTCGAAGGAATCCGCATGATCGTCTTCGACCAGGTCGGCGTGGAGTACGACGGCGCGGCCGGACCGGCCCTGCACGGCGTGGACCTCACCGTCGAGGAGGGCGAACTCTGCCTCGTCGTCGGGCACACGGGTGCCGGCAAGTCGACCCTGCTCGGCACGGTCAACGGCCTGGTCCCGCACTTCACCGGCGGCACCCTGCACGGCCGGGTCACCGTCGACGGCCGGGACACCGCCACCCACCCGCCGCGCGAACTCGCCGATGTCGTGGGCGTGGTGGGCCAGGACCCGCTGGACGGCTTCGTCACCGACACGGTGGAGGAGGAACTCGCCTACGCGATGGAGCAGTTGGCGGTGCCGCCGGCCGTGATGCGCAAGCGGGTGGAGGAGACCCTCGATCTGCTGGGCCTCGCCGACCTGCGCCACCGGGCCCTGTACGAACTCTCCGGCGGACAGCAGCAGCGCGTCGCCATCGGCTCCGTTCTCACCCCCCACCCGCGCGTCCTGGTCCTCGACGAGCCGACCTCCGCACTCGACCCGACCGCCGCCGAGGAAGTGCTCGCCGCCGTCACCCGGCTGGTGCACGACCTGGGCGTCACCGTCCTGCTGGCCGAACACCGCCTGGAGCGGGTGGTCCAGTACGCGGACCGGGTACTGCACCTCCCCGGGGACGGGCGCGTGGTCGACGGCCCCCCGCAGGAGGTGTTCCGGACCTCCACCGTCGCGCCGCCGGTCGTGGAACTCGGCCGGGCCGCCGGCTGGTCCCCGCTGCCGCTGTCCATCCGGGACGCCCGGCGCGCGGCGGCGCCCCTGCGGTCCCGGCTGGCCGGTCTCGTCCCGCCGCCCGCCCGCCCCGCGCCCGCGCCCGACCGGCCGGTGCTGCTGCGCGCCCGGGGCGTGTCGGTGACGTACCGGGGCGTGCCCGCCGTACGCGAGGCCGCTCTCGAACTGCGCGGCGGGGAGGTCACGGCCCTGATGGGCCGCAACGGCTCCGGCAAGTCCTCGCTGCTGTGGGCCCTCCAGGGCTCGGGACCGCGCGCGGCCGGCTCGGTGCGCGTCGGGCCGGACGCGCGGACCGGCGGGCGGGACCCGAAGGAACTGGGCGCGGCGGAGGCCCGGCGGCTGGTGGGCCTGGTGCCCCAGACGCCCACCGACCTCCTCTATCTGGAGAGCGTGGACGCGGAACTCGCCCAGGCGGACGAGGAGTCCGGCACGACGGCGAAGACGGCGGGGGACGGCGGCCCGGTCCCCTCGGCCCGGGAGCTGCTGGACCGGCTGGCGCCGGGGATCGACGGGGCGACCCATCCGCGCGACCTGTCGGAGGGGCAGAAGCTGGCCCTGGTCCTCGCCGTCCAACTGGCCGCCGCCCCCGAGGTCCTGCTGCTGGACGAGCCGACCCGGGGACTCGACTACCGGGCCAAGGCGCAGCTGGTGCGCACCGTCGACGCGCTCGCGGCCGAGGGCCGCGCGGTGGTGGTCTCCACGCACGACGTGGAGTTCGTGGCGCGCGCGGCGGACCGGGTGGTGGTCATGGCGGAGGGCGAGATCGTCGCGGACGGGCCGACGGACGAGGTCATCGTCGCCTCGCCCGTCTTCGCGCCGCAGGTGGCGAAGATCCTGGCACCGCTGCCGTGCCTGACGGTCGACCAGGCCCGATCCCTGCTCACGACAGCGGCCGCGGGGGCGACGTCGTGAGGAGCCCGGACGGGGCGGGCGCGGGGCCCGGCCGGGATGCCACCGGTACCGGGGCCGGCCGGAACTCCACCGAAACCGGGACCGGCCGGGACGGGCCGGGCAGGCCGCACGCCAAGTCCGGTCCGGGCGAGCCCGGTTCCGGGGCCGCTGCCGCTGAGGGCGGTCCAGTCGGGACCGGCCCGGTCGAGGCCGCCACGCCCACGTACGCGCCCCTGTGCCCACCCACCCGCCGCGAGGCGGCATCCGCCGCCATCAGGCTCCGCCCCCGCGCCGCGCTCGTCATCGCCATGGCCGCCTTCCTCGGCCTCGTCGCCTTCTTCTGGCCGTTCGTCGTCGCCCCCGGCACCTTCGGCTCGAACTACGCCCCGCCCCTCATCTTCGGCGTCCTCCTCGTCCTCGTCCTCTGCGTGGTGCTCTCCGAGATCGCCGAGGGCGGCATCGACTCCAAGGCGCTCGCCATGCTCGGCGTGCTCTCCGCCGTGAACGCCGCACTGCGCCCACTCGGCGCGGGCACCGCCGGGATCGAGACCGTGTTCTTCGTCCTCGTCCTGGCCGGCCGCGTCTACGGCGCGGGCTTCGGCTTCGTCCTCGGCTGCACGTCCCTGTTCGCCTCGGCCCTCATCACCGGCGGGGTCGGCCCCTGGATGCCGTACCAGATGTTCGGCTGCGCCTTCGTCGGCATGCTCGCCGGGTTCCTGCCGAAGGCGACCGGGCGGCGGGAGGTGGTGATGCTGGCGGTGTACGGCTCGCTCTCCGGCTACCTCTTCGGGTTCCTGCTCAATCTGTCCTTCTGGCCGTTCTCGCTGGACCCGGGCAGCTCGATCGCCTATCTGCCGGGGCTGCCGTTCACCGAGCAGTGGCAGCGCTACCTCGCCTTCGACATCGCCACCTCCCTGGGCTGGGACACCGGCCGCGCCGTGACCAACCTCGTGTGCATCCTGCTCGCGGGCCCCGCCGTCCTCACCGTCCTCCGCCGCGCCGCCCGCCGCGCCCGCTTCAACGCACCGGTCCGCTTCCGGCCGGGCGGGCCGAGCGACACCCCTTAGGTCGTGTCCGAGCAGCGCTGCTGCCCGTCACCCCGATGCCCCCCGCAGCGGGGACAGTTCGGCCAGCGCCTCCTGCGCCGCCGCCACGAACGCCAGCTTCGCCTGCCGGAGTTCGTCCGGGGTCGCGCGGCGGCGCAGCCGGTCCACGAGGTCCTGGGCCGCGGCGGCCGGGCCATCCGGTCCCTCCAGCAGCACTCCGCCCAGCGCACGTTCCAGCAGGGCGTCGTCACCGGCCTGGCCGCGCCCCGTCCGCTCGGTCAGGATGCGCGTCTCGGCCGCCCCGAGGAACTGCGTGTACGTCTGGCGCCGGGCCTCCAGTATCCGTCCGGTCGCCTCGCCGCGCAGTGTGACCCGGACCGATTCCAGCAGCGCCTCCGCCTGCCGCTCCCCCGCCCGCCGGGCGGCCTCCGCCTGCCGCTCCCCCGCGCTCCGGGTGAACCAGCCGGTGACGGCACTGGCGACGACGGCGGCACCCGCGGCGACCGCCGCGACCATCAACTCGTTCATACGGGCCATCCTCCCGGGCCACCGCGCCCACCCGCACAGAGCCGCCGAGAATGCGCCGGGGATCACGGCCCGGGACCTTCCACAGCCGCGCGGTACGATCGGCCCATGCCGTCCGACGCCTCGGAGGAAACCGCCCCGACCTGCGAAAACCTCCCCACATCCGCACCACATCCCGCTAGGATGAGCACACTTGGGGCGACGGGCGACGGGCGACGGGCGACGGGCGACGGGCGACGGGCGACGGGCGACGGGCGACGGGCGACGGGCGACGGGCGACGGGCGACGGGCGGCG